>DASWLJ010000358.1:0-4698 GCA_036396185.1 Bathyarchaeia archaeon
CTCAGAGGATGGTTTTGACGCCGGCTTCCTCGATCTGGCGGTAGATCATCATGCCCCCCATGACGTAGAAGAAGTACTCTACGCCTGCCTCCCTCATGGCCCTGGCTATGGCCTCGGCCCCGGACAGCTTCAACAGTTTCACCCGGTCTACAAGCTGCGTCAGGGTACATAGATTTTTACAGCGTGCCCAAGTGATGAAAAAAAGAGGATTTTTCAGGCCCAGGGAAGGGTGGAGTCAACCCAACAGGTGCTTCTCCTCGGCCTTTTTATTCAATAATTTAATATTCCGATGAGAATGACATTACGGCAGAGATTTCTGGAGGCCCCAAATTGGATAGAGGACCAAGGATAATAGACAGGTACTCCAAGCAGAGGCTGGTCGAGGCCACGCACCGCAGCTGGAACAGCATGCTCAACTTGTTCGCCGGGTACCCAAGAGCCGAGTATCGAGTGACGCCCAGCTACACGCTCCTCAACTCAGGCACCAATGTGGCCATGCTCAACAGGGTGCTGGAAACCAGCTTGGCCCCCGAAGATGCCGATGAGACCATCTCCGAGGTCATACAGACCTTCGAATCGAGGCGCCTCCCCTTCACGTGGCAGGTGGACCCGTGGGACAGGCCGAGCGACCTGGCCGAGAGGCTCGAAAGGGCCGGCTTCCACAGAGACGAGACCCCCGGGATGGCAGTGAAGATCAGCGACCTAGCCGAGCCCGAGAAGTCCCCCGGCTTCAGCTACGTGAGGGTCGAGTCACCCGAGCAGCTCCACACATACGCTTGGCTCCTGGGTAGGGCCTACGGGATGCCGGAGCACCTGTGGGACTGGCTCGCTGGAGCCTGGACGAACCTCGGCGTCGTCCACCACATCAAGCATTACGTGGGATACCTAGGCGGCACACCCGTCGCCACATCATCTATCCTGTACAGCGACGGGGTGGCCGGGCTCTACAACGTGGCCACCCAACCTGAGGCGAGGGGCCGGGGCGTGGGCGGGATGATCTCCTACGTGCCCTTCAAGGACGCACGTGAGTTGGGCTACAGGTTCGGCATCCTCCACTCAAGCCGCATGGGCTACAGCGTCTATAGGCGGCTGGGCTTCGAGGAGATATGCAAGCTGATCAGGTACCAGTGGAGCCCCGCTGAGGGGGCTACGTAGATGGAGCACACACAGCGGAGGAATATTGTTGAGTGAAGCCAAGAGCAAGGTTGCGAAGACCTTCGACGACTGGGCCTCGTGGTACGACGACAGGTTCGGAGGCTGGATGAGGTACTCCACAAGGATGGCGCTGAACGAGATCAAGATACCCGAGAACCCCACGTGCCTTGACGTGGCCTGCGGGACGGGCATATCCACCTTCGAGTTGATGAAGATCTGCGGCAACAGAGGAACATTCTACGGTATAGACATCTCCAGAAACATGATCGATGCTGCGAATAAGATGGCATCTGAGAAGGGCCTCGGCAACGCGAAGTTCATGTACGGTGATGCTGAACGAATAGAGTTCCCGGACGATTCTTTCGATCTAGTCCTGTGCAATATGTCTCTCCACTTCTTCCCGGACAAGCCGAAGGCGCTCTCCGAGATGTGCAGGGTGCTGAAGAGGGGCGGCCAGTTCGCGTTCACCTACGCGGGCAAGCCGGCGTGGCAGGAGATATACAAGGTAGCTGGCGCAGTATTGGCGCGCCACCCAGATCTCCCGGGGCTCCGCAAGGCCGTGGCCGACACCGTGGACTGGCCCGTGAGCCTGGAGGAGTCCATCGACCTCCTGGAGGGCGCCGGCCTCAAGATATCAAACATCTACGAGAGGCGAGCCATTGATTATTCTGACCCGGGCTTCATAGTGTCGGAGAGCTGCTCCGCCTGGAACTATTGGCGGCAGGAGACGCCGGCACACGTGGTAGACACAATAAGGGGCGAGCTGCTCAGTGGAGCCAGGGAGGCCGCTTCGCCCAGGGGCTTCAAGCACACCTCCATCAATATATTCGCCTGGGGGACGAAGACGTGAAACAGCCTATCAATGACACAGAGTGTTGGTTACAGGAGATAACGATGTAGGGATACGTTGGTTTCTTTGGTATCAATCAGAATTAGGAACATTTTTAGTCTAGGGTTTCCTCGCCTTACGTAAGGTGAGCCTTACGACCACCGTAAAGACGACGATCAACATAGACGAAGAGGTCTGGGAGGAGTTCAAACGCACCGTAGACAGAAACTACGGTGGCTCTCGAAACCTCAGCAAGGTCGTCGAGGAGGCCATACGTAACTATAACACTTTGGAGCTCCTCCGAGAGGCGGCTAAGGCATTAAACATAGAGCCAGGGGCGTACCCATCTTCAACAGAGGTGGAGACCAACAGGCCGTCAGCCGAGGGAACCAGCAGGCTAGTCAGGGAGATGCGTGACGACCGTGAAGCTCGCCTACATGGACACTAGCGCCATAACCAAACGGTACGTGCATGAGCGGGGCTCAGACGAGGTGGACACGCTATACCGGGCCGCTGAGCAGGGAAGGATAACGCTCTGCTACTCAGTCTGGAACATCGGTGAGGTTCTCGGAGCCATAGACAAGCAAAAAACTAGGGGGAACTTGACTCAACTGCATCGAGACGCTGCCCTATTCCTCTATTTCAAGGAGAACGAGAAGCTCACACGCCTCAACAGCCTTATCATTATCCCCATAACCAACACGATTCTGGTGGAGTCATGGAAAATCATCCAAGAACAACACGTATACGCGGCCGACGCTATCCAGATAGCCTCAGCAGCTCAAACGGGTTCCAGCCTCTTCCTCACAGCAGATAAACGCTTAGTTGAAGCAGCATCCGACCATGGGTTAAGAGCCGTGAACGTTGAGGAAGAAAAAAACTTTGAAGAACTGTTGAAGAGCCAATAAAGAAGAGGCTACTGCTTGCCCTTGAGCTTCTCCGCCATCGCCCGGGCCTGCTCCAGCGGTGGCTTCCTGTCCGGGTCGCCCACCGGCCTGTAGACCTGGCCCTCCAGCCGCTTCGCGTGCTCGGCCTTGACCTTCTTCAGCAGCGCCGGGTCCGTCATCAGGTCCAGGGCGCAGCCGGCCATGGTCTTCGACGCGAAGATGAGCGACTTGTGGCCTATGCTCATGCCGCTGCAAGCCACGAACTGCCAGCTGTGGCCGGGGGCGCCGAGGACGTTACAGGCGGTGCCGAACTCGATGGCGGGGGTCACCCAGCTCACGTCGGCGACGTCTGTGCTTCCGGGGCTGGTCTCGCCCTCGTCCCAGGGGTCCAGGATGTCCGTGGGCAGGTTCACGTCTATGAACTTCTCGTAGTCGGGCACCTTGTTCTTACGCAGCGCGTCCACCTTGGACTCCCGGGTGAAGCTCTCCGCGATCCTGGCCGCGAACCCCTGCTCCTCCTTCGTATAGGTGGGGGCACCCACGGCCCTCATGTTGGCGGTGACCACCTCGCTCAGCGCCCTGCTGGGTATCAGGTTGTAGAGGCCGCCGGTGTGGTCGATCTTCAGCTCCGTCTCCGTCATCAGCGCCGCCCCTTGCGCGATCTTCTTGATGCGCTCGAAGATGGGGTCCACCTGGTCGCGCCTCGGCGCCCTGATGTAGTACCAGCTGCTCGCGTAGTCGGGGACCACGTTGGGCTGTCCGCCCCCGTTCTCGATCACGTAGTGGATGCGGGCCTCCTGGATCACGTGCTCCCTGAGGAAGTTGACGCCCACGTTCATCAGCTCGACGGCGTCCAAGGCCGATCGCCCCATCTCGGGGTTGGCTGCGGCGTGAGCCGTCTTGCCGTAGTAGTGGAACTTGACGCCGTTGGTGGCGTTGCAGCTGCTCAGCCCGGCCACGTTCATGCTGCTCGGGTGGTGGCTGATACAGGCGTCCACGTCGCCGTACAGGCCCTCCCTGACCATGTACACCTTGCCGCCGAAGTTCTCCTCGGCCGGCGTACCGTAGAACCTGATGGTGCCCGGCAGCTTCTCAGCCTCAAGCACCTGCTTGACGGCTATCGCAGCAGCCAGCGCCGTGGTGCCGTGGATGTTGTGGTCGCAGCCGTGGCCCGTCCCCCCCTCCACCAGGGGCTCCTTCCGTGGCACGGCCTTGTTGCTGATCCCGGGCAGGGCATCGTACTCGCCCTGGCACACGATGACGGGTCTGCCCCTGCCCCACTCCGCGGTGATGGCGGTGGGCATCCTGGCGACGCCGTGCTTCACCCTGAACCCGTACTGCCTCAGCTTCTCGGCGTGAAGCCTGCTGCTCTTGTCCTCGCAGAGGCCCAGCTCCGCGTAGCTCCATACCTTGTCGGAGACCTCGATGAGCTCACCGCGGTGCTCGTCGATCCACCTCCAAGCCTTCTCCTTCGACATGGAGTAAGATGGGCTGGATCAGCGTAAAAAATGAGCGACCGGCATATTCCGCGCCTCACGTGTAGACGGCCTCAAGCCGCCTCAGTCCCGCCTCAACGTGGGCCCCGTCCCCCACGTTCAGGCCGTGGAGGGCCTGGTGGACGCCTATGTTTCTAGCGTAGAACCCGGCGCGTTCAAGGTACTCGGCTGGGTCTCCCTTGGCCGCCACCACCGCCTCTGCGAAGGCGAGGCCATAGTCGGCCAGGAGCCCCGTGATGTCGTAGGCGGGGTCCCCGGCGCAGCTGTCGCCCCAGTCGATGACGCCGGTCAGGTCACCCGTCGCGGGGTCGTGGAGTATGTGGTCCGAGCT
>DASWLJ010000359.1:0-4216 GCA_036396185.1 Bathyarchaeia archaeon
TGCTGGTTAACCGAAGCGGTTAACTCGTCTATCTTGGGCTGCTGGATTACATATCCAACACCGGCGCCGAGTAACAAGCCTATAATCAGCCCTATTCCAATGGTCTTGGAGTCCATATAGGATCATAGAACGATTACAGTAATAAGATATTAAAAATATACGTGTTTAAGGGGCCTCATATAAGCCTGTGAGATGACCTGTTTTGTGCTGTTAAGCTGAGTGGGAAGAGGAGCTGGATGAGAGCTTGAGGAAAGCGTGGGGTAAGCGTGAAGAAAGCTTGACCTTAGCTTCTATCTAAGCAGCTTCCCCAGCTTGAAGCTGAGCACGAAGAAGAGCTTGAAGATGAGTGCGTGCCTGATGTGCCTGTAATATGATATATACGTGCAGTCCGAAGCTAAGCTTGGCTTCGTGCTTAGCTTCATGCTAGTGAACTAGCTCCAGAGCTAGCTGCCATGCCTTTTCTCTCAACGCCTTAAAACTGTTAACCCGAGAGGCTCCTAGGCTACCTCGATGCCCTGTGGCAAGGGCTCATAAGGAGCTTCAAGGGCAATTAGAGACACCTAAGCACACTCTTATTATGCTCTAGCGTAGCTCCCAGTCAGCTCTCCCAATACTTCAGGCCTAACTTCACTCGGCTATAGGTGTTGGAGAGGTGCTTCAGGCAAGGGGCTTTCCTCAGACATAAAGGGAGCCCCCTTCTTTTCTCTCGGGTTTGAGCCTACCCATAGGGGTCTCCTGAATCGTATCCTCTTCCTTGAGGTCTATGGTAGACCTCTCCTTCTGGTTAAGCAGCTGGAGAGCAGCATCCATAGCCATTGATGAGCCCGATGGCAAGCCAGAAGGCAAGCCAGAAGGCAAGCCTGATACAGCGTTCTCAAAAATACGCTTTACTAGAGCACGTAATCTAGCTGGTTCATCACCTTTGCGTCTGGCTACCAGCTCGTCAGCTAGCTTCCTACCCCATCCTCTTGGCTCACCTTAGGCTCAGGCTCACCTCATCAGCTGGCTTAGGCTTGGATACATCAGCATTCCTTGGCTTTGGAGGCTTGATCCTACCTAGATAGGAGCCCCACATATCTTTTAAAAGGCTGTACTATCTCGGGACCTCTAAGGAGAGCACCAGTCAGCCTCAATAACTTGGCTTATACATGTATTCGGGGCGTTCGTCCATTACACCCTGAGCTACATAAAAGTAGTTAAGCTCGCCCCAGCCCATTGGGCGAGCCCAAAGCCTGCGCCAACACTCCGGTTAATTGAGTGTGTTGTTCGACACGAGTCTTTTCAGGGAGCGGAGGACCATAGGCCACTCCTGATCCGTGGCTTGGAAGATCCTCAGTTCGTCTGGCGTCTTTAAGTAGGATGTGGGGACGAACACGCCCACATTGACGTTCTTCCAGTTTAGTGTCTGCGCCGCTTTTACCTCTTCCAATCCTTGCAGGATTGTTCCGTCGCTGAAGGCGAACACCTCCTCCCTCAGCCCCTCCTCGGAAATGGCTCTAACTTTCAACCAGTTGACAGGAGACGCGGAGCAGCCTCTGGGCACGTACTCCCTGCAGTGCCTGGGGTCCACGGACCTGTTGAAGACCAGCGACCAGTTGCCATTCCGAAGAGACGTTAACATCCGCTCCGTCTCTTCAACCGTAGCTTCAGTAGCTCCAATCAGGTCGACGAACCTACTAACCAGGAAAACTGGAGGTACGGCCATGGCTAACAGGGCGTGGGCCACGGTGATCGTTTCGCGCGAAACGGCGTCAGCGATCGCGGGGTCCGCCTCCAGCAGCCTCAGCCTATTCGAGACATGGGGTCTGCTCTTGCCGATCATCCGGGCGATTTTTATTAATGAGTAATGAAATTCGTCACGCAGTGCCTTGTAGCCTCGGGCCTCCTCTAGGGCATTAAGATCTTTTCTTTGAAGATTTTCGGTCAGCACAATTCGTGCCTGCTCCTCGTCCGTCTTTTTCTCCACTATGCAAGGGACGAGCTTCCAATCGAGCTGCTTGCAGGCCGCGAGCCTCCTGTGCCCGTGGACCACCTCATAGAGGTCGTCCTCAACGGGGGTGACACTGATGGGCTGCAACAAACCGTCGCGCTCTATCGATTTTGCCAGCTTCGTTACATCTGCAACAGACGTCTCGCGGGTCTGGAACCTACTCGGCCTTATCTTTGAGACAGGCACATCCTTTATCGCACGCCTAGGCGTGGGGGACTCAATGGCCGATTCATCCTCGGCCAAAATCGATTCGGATATGACTTTGGGCATATCAACAAGGGCGCGGAAGGGGTCTCTTTTTAAAGCTTTTCCCTAAGGGGGGGGAGAAAACTCTTCATGATCTTCTTATCTAAGCTAATCAGAACCGTTGACTCCATAAAATGATTGATCAAAATGTGTTTTTGATCGGTATGTTTCAAATATTTCTGGCGTATCTATCTGGTTGCTATGCCTGTGGTGGCGGCTCTTCTCCCGGCCTATAACGAGGAGCATCACGTTGCCTCTGTGCTTGTGCGGCTTAGGCCGCTCGTCGACGTGATGATCGTGTGTGATGACGGGTCGGTGGACCTCACGGGGGACATCGCCGAGGCCATGGGGGCGGTCGTGATCAGGCATGAGCGTAACCTGGGGTACGGGGCCGCAGTCAGGAGCCTCTTCAAGGAGGCTTTGGGCCGCGGCGTGGACGTGGCTGTGACCATAGACGCTGATGATCAGCATGACCCGGGTGAGCTTACCCGGCTGGTGGATGCTTTGGGCGACGGCTACGATGTCGTGATCGGGTCCAGGTTCCTGGAGGGTAACGGGTCGCAGGTGCCTGGGTGGAGGCGTAAGGGTATAGAGGTCATCAACGCCATCACGGCGAACGGTCACCCGGTTACTGACTCCCAGTCCGGGTTCAGGGCCTACAGCAGGAGGGCGCTGGAGTCGCTGAGCCTCACGGAGAGCGGGATGGGTGTGAGCACCGAGATCCTGCTGAAGGCGGGTGAGGCGGGGCTCCGAATAGGCGAGGTGCCGACGTCCGTCAGGTACCACGCTGACTCCTCGACGCACAACCCCGTCCTGCATGGAGTCGGGGTTCTGCTGTCCACAGTCAAGCTTCTCTCGATCCGTCACCCGCTGCTCTTCTTTGGGGTGCCCGGGTTCGCTTTCACCCTGTTCGCGGTGGTCATGTGGGTGTGGACGCTGCAGAACTACTCGGTGACCCGGTTCTTCAGCACCAACCTGGCCGTGATCTCTATGGCCGCCACCTTCGTGGGGTTCATCCTCATGACGACGGCCATGATCATATGGGTCATGGTGAGCGTGGTCAGGGAGGGGGACTGAGCCCGGGCTCCGCTTAGCGTTAAATAGGGTTGGAGCCCTGTTTCCTGTGGTTTGAGGCTCAGGGACGTTCGCGGGTGGTTTCTGCCGGGGCTGTACGTGTCTCAGCTGCTGCTGGGGTCCCTGGGGCTGATGGACCATTTCCATGTGATATACTTCCCGACGATCCACCGTTGGACGACGACTGAGCGTTTCGATCTCGGTTTCAGCGTGGTTGCCCCTCTCGCATTGTTGGCTGCGCTGTGGGTGGGGTACCATATTTGGGCCGGTGACCGCAGGAGGCTGGCGGCGGCCGCTGTGCTGGTGGCGGCGGCGCTTGACGCCGGCTTCGGGTTGTCCCTGGCGTCGCTGTTCATGGTGGCTGCCGGGCTGCTGTGGGGCGGCGACAGGTCCAGGTTTGTGAGGGCTCTGTGCCTGGCGCTGGCCTTCTTTAACGGTTTAGGTGTGGTTCATTACGGTGTTCTGGTTCCGATGGGTGTCTGGAGCCCGTTGGAGGGCGTGGCTCTTCTCCAGCTGAGGGTTCACTACGCTCTGGGTTACCTGGCGCCGCTGCTGGTGCTGGCCTTCATGTTCTCCTGGCTGCTGAAGCCTCTGGTTAGGCTCAGCGGGTTCAAGTTACAGGAGTTAGAGGTCGAGGAGAGGGGAGTGGACCGCTTCAGCGTGGCGCTGCTCCTGTTCTCGGTGTACGTGGCCCTGTACGCAGCTGTGTATCCCTATTTCCCGTCGGTGAATCCTTTGGTTTTAGAGGTGGGGGTTGATGTACCTCACTATGTTCGCTGGTTTGAGGCGGGGGTTGACTGGAGCCGTATCTTCTTCTTCGGGGTCTACGTGGTGTTCAAGGGGCTGACTGGGCTCGACGTTGCCTCGGCCTTCCGCTTCATGCCTGTTCTCCTTAACCCTCTGTTC
>DASWLJ010000360.1:0-10126 GCA_036396185.1 Bathyarchaeia archaeon
CGTCCACGCTGCTCTCCCCGAAGACCACGACGCCGTCAGTCGGCACCTTCTCGCCGGGCCTAACCACCATCACGTCCCCCAACTTCACCTCCCCGACAGGAACCTCCTTCTCCTCGCCCTCCACCAGAATGGTGGCCGACCTGGCCTCCAGCTTCAGCAGCTGCCTAATAGCCTGGCTGCTCTGCCCCTTGGCCAGGGCCTCGTAGTACCGTCCCGTGAGGTGGAAGCTCAGGATCATGGTGCTGCTGCCCGCATAATTGAAGAGCGGGGCAACGAAGCTGGCGGGTCCCGTCAGCCACGCGATGATGGTGCCCATGGCTATGAGGCCATCCATGTTGGCCGAGCCGTGGGTCACGGACGCGTACGCCGACCTTATGGTTGGCCAGCCCACCCAGAAGATGACGGGCGCTGAGAGCAGGGTTATCCCGACGTTGAACAGGAATATGTCCGGCCACATGACGCCGAAGAACATCTCAGGGATCATCCACAGGATGATGGGGACGGTGATGGCCCACGCCGTCAGCATCCTCCTCCTGACCTTAGCCAGCTCCTCCTGTGTGACGTCCACCTCCTCCTCCTCGCTGACATCGTACCCGGCGTCCTTCACCGCCTGCCGCAGGTCAAGGATGCTCACCTTCTTGGGGTTGTACCTCACGAAGGCCTTCTCGGTGGCCAGGTTCACCACCGCGTCCTCGACCCCGTCCACCCGCTTCAGAGCCTTTTCGACGGCGGCGACGCACGCGGCGCAGGTCATCCCAACTATCCTTAGGGTGATCTCGCGGCGATTCTCCGACTCCGAAGGGAGCACCGGCTCATACTCCACCTCGCGTATAGCGTCCCCGATATCGTCTAAACTGATCTTATCCGGGTCAAACTCTACAACAGCCTTCTCAGTGGCGTAGTTCACATCCGCCTTCACCACGCCCTCCCTCCTGTACAGGCTCTTGGTGATCGTCTGGGCGCACGTGGCGCAGTGCATCCCCTTCACGGGGATCACCATGGTCTTGCTGCCCTTCCTCTCCGAGCTCGACTTACCTGACTCTGTCACGGTTAGCTAGCTGCAGCCGTGTTTTAAAAACATGAACAGTGGGGCATGTTCAAGTTTAATTACCGCGGTTCAACATGGTTCAGTTGATTTACATGCCTGAAGTAGAGCTTAAGGTAAAGGGGATGAGCTGCCCCCACTGCGAGATGAGGGTAAAGAAGGCCCTGGAGAAGGTGGAGGGCGTGGCAGTCGCCAAGGCGGACCACAAGAAGGGAAAAGCCTGGGTCACCCTAAAAGAGGGAGCCAAGGTGGACACCAAGAAGCTCATAGAGGCGGTTAACGCCACCGAGTCGTACACCGCCGAGAAGGCTTAGCTACCTATTGTTTTTCAGCTGCTGCTTAACTAGCTCCTGCAGCTGGCTCTTTATGGCTTCCTGAATCTGCTTAGTGTCCTCTATGTGCTGCTCAACCTGCTGGTTCTGCTGCTCCCACTGGGACAGCTCGTCCGCCGCTTCAACCTGCTTCTGAAGCTCATCCATTATCTGCCGGTTGACAGTGAACTCAAAGGTGTGCTTGTACTTCGACTCCTTCTGGGTGTACTCCTTACCGCAGAGGTTGCACCTGTAGCTGATGGCCACCTCCTCGAACTGCTCGCCGCACCCGTCCAGGCACTTGAAGGGCTTCTCGGGGTCAGCAGCGACGCCCACGTTCTTCACGAAGATCCTGCCACCGCATTTAGGGCAGATGGGGATCGTCGTGACGTTGTCGGACTCGCACCTTGGGCATGCCATCTTCACTCCCACCGGCCTCTTAAGAAGAATCTTGTTCATGGTGAGGACTTGGACCACCTTATCGAGGCTCTCCTGCGTCATGTCCAGCGTGGCTGTGTGGTCAGGCTCATAGCTGTGAATTGTGATCGACGTGGGCTTGATGGAGTTCTCATCGGCCTTGAGCAGCAGCTTCACTAGCTCCCTTATCTCAGGGTTCCTCATGAGGCTCTTACGCTTGTACTTCTGACCCTGGTCGTTGGCCAGCTTGTACTCGTAGGCCTCAACGTACTGGATGATCTTCGCAGGGAGTTCCTTGAAGCTCTCCTTGGTCTTAATAACGTAGTCGACGGCGCCCATCTTCATGGACTCTATGGCTACCTGCGGGTCCTTCTCCTGAGTCACCATCACTATGGGCACCATGATGTTGAGTTCGTTCAGCTTCTTGAGTATGCTCAGCCCTGAGTAGTGTTCGAGGTTGTAGTCCAGCATCAGGAGGTCGTAGTTCTTCTTCAGGAAGATGCTGAAGCACTCCTGGGCCGTCATGACGTGGTCCACCTGTATGCGGAGGCCCGACTTGTCTATGAACCGCTGGAGTATCTTGTAGTGGTTGGGGTTGTCCTCCACCATAAGAACTCGGTAGACTCGTTCACTCAACGCGTGGGCCCTCCTCGGAACGGCTTAGCCTGATGACCTGACTGACCAATGGATAAAAAGCATTATTCGCTAATGTTCAGTAACAGGGCTCCGCATCACTCATCCATCTCACAGGTACTTGACGAGATTGGAGGCCTGCGCTTCCTGACTAACCTGGGCGTCGGCGGCACGGATCGGCAGGTTCCTCGGTATCGTGAAGTGGAATACGGAGCCGAATCCCTCCTGGCTCTCCACGCCTATGGCGCCGCCCATGCTCTCCACGATCTTCTTGCAGATGCTTAGACCCGCGCCCGTCCCGGGGTACTCTTTCTCGGTGTGGAGCCTCTGGAAGACCTTGAAGAGGAGCCCCCTCTGGTCCTCGGATATCCCTATGCCGTTGTCCTTGACCCCGAAGTAGTGGCTGTCGCCCAGGTCCCTGTAGGTCACCTCAACCCTTGGGGGCTTGGACTCGTTGAACTTTATGCCGTTCCCGATGAGGTTAACGAACAGCTGCTTCACCCAGACCTCCTGAGCTACAATCTCGGGCATCGGGTGGACCTTGATTACGGCGCCCGACTTCTTCACCTGCGCCTCCAAGTCGTCTAGGGCTTCCTGCGCAACCCTGTTCATGTCGACGCTCGTGTACTCTGTGAACTTGCGGCCCACCCGGCTCAGCGTCAGGAGATCATCTATGAGTCCGGTCATCCTGCCACTGGCCTCCATGACCCTGCTCAAGTAGTCGCGGCCGACATCGTCCAGGGTGTCCCCGTAGTCCTCTAGGAGGAAGCTGGTGAAGCTCTCGATGGTCATGAGTGGTGACTTGAGGTCGTGGCTCACGACGTGGGTGAAGTCGTTGAGGTCTCTGTTGGTCTGCTCCAGCTCGTCGAGGCTGACCCGCAGAGCCTCCTCCGTGCTCTTACGCCACGTGATGTCGTTGATGGCGCTGACGACGACGCGCACCTCCCCGTCCTTAAGTATGGGGGTCCAGCTGTGGGACACCCACCTTGTTTCGCCCCCGCTGGTTACTACACTGTACTCCTTGATGCTGCCCTTCTCCCCTTTTAGGCTCCGGGAGTAGAACTCCTCAAGCTTGCCCAGGTCGTCGCAGTGAACCATGTCCCCCCACATGGACGCCTTCAGCTGCTCAGGCGGGTAACCGAAGATGTCGTTGACGCTGGGGCTTATGTAGGTTATGGCCCCTGTGGAGTCGGTGAGCATCACGACGTCCTGAACGTTCTCCACGATGCTCCTGAACTGCTCCTCTCTGGCCCTTATCATCTCCATCTGGTTGATCCTGTGGATGCTCTGGGCGACCATTAGCCCGAGGGTGTCCATTAGCCGCATGTCCTGGGAGGAGAAGCCCTTACCGTTCTTCACGCCGATTACGCCAATGGTCTCATCAATCCGAAGGGGGAACAGGTACGCGCCGTCCACCTCGGTCGTCTCGACGAGGTCTGAAGCGTCCAGGCTGGGTGGGTGAAGACCCCTCTCGAGCACAGTCGTCGTTCGACCGTCCTCCACTACGCTGAACCAGCCCTCGCCGCATCCGAAAATGCGGCTCAGGACGTCGAACGTGGTCTCACCTACACCCAGCATGGTGGAGGCCTCGGTAAGCAGATGAAAGTTGCTCCGCAGATCCTCTAAGCGGTGCTGGTACCTCGTCTGCTCACGGATGCCCCAGTAGTTCTCGGCGTGGCTGCGGATACGCCTGGCCAGCAGCTGGTAGTGGCTGGGGTCAGACTCCTTCCTCACGTAGTCGTCCACCCCAGACTTGAAGGCTGCCTCCGCGACGACCTCGCTGCCCCTGCCGGTGTAGAGTATGAAGGGGACCGGGTGCCTGCGCTTCACCGCCCGGCAAAGCTCCATGCCGTCGGCGCCAGGCATGACGTAGTCTGATATGACGCAGTCCACCGAGTCATCCAGGTACTCGAGTAGTTCATTGAACGACCTGACGCTCACGACCTCTAGGCCTCTGTCCGCCTCCTCCAGGAACAGCTTGGCGAACATGAGCTGCTCCTTCTCGTCGTCGATGTGAAGTACCCGTATCCTCTGATGCTCCTCGGCTGCGTTCAACTCAGAGGAAAACAGACGTGAAGTCTATTTGAAAATTATAGACTGAGGTTCCATGAAGCCACTGAGAAAAATATATGTCTCGCAGACACATGATACTCCATGGATTCTAAGAGCGTAGAGGCTGAGACCCTGTTCAAGCTGGTTGAGCAGTTGTACGGCGGTAGGCTCAGCGAAGCCGAGCTTGAGGAGGTGAAGAAGGGCGTTGAGCGCATCGTTGAGGCATCCATGGAGCTGCGGGCCGTTGAGCTGGGCAACTGGGATGAGCCGTTCAGCGTCTTCACGCCTTACAGGAGGCAGGTAAAGTGAACCCCGTATTCGCTTCAGTGCGGGAGCTCTCCCAAGCGATCCAATCCGGCGAAGAGTCGCCTGTAGAGCTCACTGAACTATTCATCGGGAGGTTGAGGGAGCATGGCCCCAAACTGAACTCCGTGGTTACGTTAACCGAGAAGAGGGCCCTTAGGGAGGCCCGAAAGGCTCAGAGAGAGATAAGGGAGGAGATACACAGGGGGCCACTCCACGGGATTCCATATGGCGGGAAGGACCTGCTCGCGGCAAGAGGGACACCCACCACCTGGGGGGCGGCGCCCCTCAAGGATCTAACATTCGGCTACGACGCCACAGCTGTTAGGAAGCTCAAGAGAGCCGGGGCTATTCTCTGCGCAAAGCTGGCAATGATCGAGTTGGCTGGAGGCATGGGCTACAGGCAGCCCAACGCCAGCTTCACGGGTCCCTGCGCCACCCCCTGGAGCCCAAGCCACTGGAGCGGAGGCAGCAGCAGCGGCTCAGGGTCATCCGTGGCAGCGGGCCTGGTCCCGTTCGCAATAGGCAGTGAGACCTGGGGAAGCATACTGAGCCCAGCAAACAACTGCGGCGTGTCAGGCCTCAGACCCACCTACGGGCGCGTGAGCAGACACGGGGCGATGGCCCTAAGCTGGACGCTGGACAAGCTGGGGCCGCTGTGCCTGACAGCCGACGACTGCGGACTGGTCCTTGAAGCCATCTCGGGCTACGATCCAGAGGACGCGTCCACCACAAGGAAACGCTACAGGTACAGCGTGGAGGTGGGCGAGTTCAGGCTGGGTGTGCCCAAGGACGCCCTGGACGAGACCCAGGAAGCCGTAGCTGACCGCTTCAAAGCCTCCTTGACTGTGTTGGAGAGGTTCGCCACCGTCGAGGAGATCGAGTTTCCCAGCTTCCCCTACGAGGCCGTCACACGCACAATCCTCAACGCGGAGGCCGCCTCAGCCTTCGACGAGTTCACCGAGAAGGGTCTGGCCAGGGGCCTCACGGCCCCCGAGGACCATTACGGCCCGTACGCGAGAACAGTTGTGCTTGCCAGGGACTACCTGAAGGCTCTGAGGCTGCGGGGGAGGATGGCTAAGATAGCCGAGGATGTGATGGCTGGCTACGACGCCGTCGTCGCGCCCTCGAGGAGGACGGTGGCGAGCCCCATGGGCCAGGAGTTCAGGAAGGTGGCGCCTGGCACAGCCAAGGACGTGATGGGCGCCGTGGGTAACGGGGCAGGTCTGCCCGCGGTCTCGGTGCCCAATGGCTTCAGCGGCGAGGGTCTGCCCACGGGCATCCAGTTCATGGGCCACGCCTACGACGAGAACAGGGTGCTATCGGTGGCTGTTGAGTACCAGAGGCGCACAGGCTGGCACAGGATGCACCCTGAAGCCTTCAAGGCTTAGCCTTCACAGCTCCCTTATGACCACGGTGTCGCTCAGGTAGTTGAAGAGCCTCTGGTTCTTCTCCCTGTACATGAAGTAGCCCACCAGGAAGTCGATGGGCAGGAGGAACACCTTGCCGAAGCTCTCTATGGCCGCGTCTAGGAGCGTAAGCGGCGCTCCACCCTCCTTGGTGATCCTCAGGTTCATCACCTTCTTGCCAATGCTCCAGCCGTAGTAGTGGTCCATGAACATGAAGTAGAGGAACTGTAGGACGTTGTTGGCTCCGAAGCTGATGCCACTCACCCTGTATCCGGGCAGGTTAAGGAAGCTCAGGATGATGCTCAGGATGATGCCGTCGATGATGAGGGCTATGAACCTCTGCGTCCAGGTGGCAAGCTCCACGACGCCCTCGGCGCCCAGCACCGGCGCCCCACACTTAGGGCAGTACGCGGCGTCCTTCTCGATCTCCGCCCCGCACTTCTCGCAGTAGGACATCCCACTCATCGCCTGACGATATATTGGCTGGGCTACTCGTCTATTAAGAGTTGTTCAGATTCTTATCAGAATTAGACCACGATCCCCGGGGTCTTCTTCCCCGTGACCTCCTCGAGCCGTATCTCGCCCACAACGGTCGTCTTAAGTCCCTCCGAGTCGAGGAGCCTCTTTAGCAGTGGCTCGGGGTCTGGGTCCAGTTGATTGATCATGGTTCTCATGGCGCGGCGCTTCTCCTCCAGAGACTCCAGTAGCCTAACGCGACCCCTAAACATCACTGTCACGTACTTGTGCGTGCACTCTTTCACAGCGTAGCCGTGGTCGAGTATCACCTGCCCCCAGACCACGGGGGAAGCCCTCAGGTAGTCGAGTTTCTTTCCCTCACCCGCGGAGTGAAAGTACAGGCTGTTCCTCTCCTCGTCGTATCCGTGGCTGAGGGAGACCAGGTAGGGTTCCCCGTCCTTCACCATAGCCAGGGTCATGTACTGGGTTCCCTTCAGCACCCTCTTGATCTCATCGGGGTCCTTGATCTCCTTGTCGGCCCGCCTCATGTGGTACCTCATGCGAATCCATGAAGACTGGGGGCTGAAGGAATATGAAACAATCGAGGGCGTTGTCCATGAAAGTTAAAAACCCGTGGGCCGTTTTCACGCCATGAACCCGTACCTGGGGTACCTGGACCTGACCCGGACAGCGTTGGCCCTGGGGATGCTCGGGTACGGGAGCTACAGGGACCTCAAGACCAGGGAGGTCCATGACCTTCTCTGGGTCGTCTCAGGAGCCTTAGCCCTCGCGCTGGACGTGTTCGAGCTGTTCATGGGGACGCTGGGCCTAACCCCGCTGCTGTACGCGATGGGCTTCATCGCTGTTGTTGGCTTAGCTCTGTGGTTCTTCAGGCTCATGGGGGAGGCGGACATCTTCGCATTCGTGGTGCTTGTGCTCATCCACCCCAAGGCCCCCACATACTTGGGAACAGCCTGGGGGTGGACGCCCATCTTCTTCCCGTTCACGCTGCTATCCAACGCGGCGTTGGCCGGCATAATCATGCCTTTGGCCACCTTGTTCAACAACTACGCCACTAGACTCAGGGGAGTTAACCTCTTTGAGAGAGCAGAAGGTGTCCCGGCCCCGAAAAGGCTCGCTCTCCTATTCACCGCCCGATATGTCAGAGTTGAGAACATTCGCGGTCCGCCATTCGAGTACCCCCTCGAAGGATCGAGTGGTATAAGGATTCGGCCTGACATCTGGGACGACGAGGCCGCCAAGAAGGCGTTCAGTGAGTTGAAGGAGAAGGGGTACGAGCGGACATGGGTTTCCAGCACCCTACCGTACATAGTCGTGTTGACTGCCGGGTACCTGCTCTCAGTGGTCTTCGGCGACATCATTTTCCGGGTTCTGTTCACCCTTCTTTAACGGGTGAGGACCAGACCCGGCCTGGCCCCCGTGTGCCTTCCCTTATTTACAACCAGTTCACCGTTAACCAGGACGTACGGGACGCCTTCAGGGTAGGTAACTGACAGCTCTGGGCGACCCACAATAGATAGTTTCTCGATGTCCATGAGGACGATGTCCGCGTAGGCTCCGGCCTTCAACACGCCTCGGTCCGCCAGCCTGAAGGTCTTTGCAGGGATGGTGGCGCACTTCTGGACAGCCTCCTCCAGCGTGAAGATCGGTCTATCCCTGACGTACCTGATGAAGAACTTGGGGTAACCCGTGAACGTGTCCGGGAGAGGGGTCGCGTACGGAGGCGTCCTCTGCTCCACGTCCCTGTCGTCCATAACCGAAACGTCGAGGCCCACGACGCCGCGCGGGTGCCTGAAGAACTCCGTCATCTGGTCCTCCATGCCGCGGTAGTCTGTGTGGGCACCCCTGCTCTCCGGGTCCTCTACGATGAGGTCGCAGAGCGTGTTCCAGGGGTCCTTGTTCCTCTGCTTGGCTGATTCAGCCAAGCTTTTTCCCTCCACGAACTTGTCCCGGTGCTCCACGATCCTGAAGTTCTCAGCCCAGTGGGGGTTTACGCAGGGGTTGACCACAAGCCTCTGGAACAGTTTCCCCTGCTCTATCTCTTCCCACGCCTTCGCCCTGAACTCCTCGGATTTGAGCCACTCGGCCAGCCTGCCTCGGCCACTTAGGAGCCTGAGCCACTGGGTGAAGTGGAGGCTGCACAGGTAGGGGAAGGGCTCCCAGCACTCCCACGGTATTACGTCGAAGTTAACGTCCATGCCTTCTTCCATGGCCTCGTCGATGGGCTCCAACGTCGCCTTGCCGATGGCTGAGCCTATCCCAGGGGTAATGGGCTGGCTGATGAACCACCCTGGTGCGAGGTGGGCGATGTTTAGTCGGACTCCTGTGCGGCGAGCCGTGTCTATGGCCTCGTTGATGCCGGCGATGGGCTCCGCGCTGTAGCTGCCCATCTTCACGTCTCTGCGGCGACCTGTCCTTCTCCAGTGGGGAACGTAGATGCCGTCGTAGTCTCTGAGAACCCTGACGCACTCATCCATCTCGCCGCGGCCGGCGAAGACGTCCGGGTCGTAGTCGAGGCCCGCTGATAGGCCGATGCACCCCTCCTCCATTCCCTGGTGGATGAGGCTCCTTATCTCCCTCACCTCGGACTCCGTTGCCTCGCGTTTGTAGTCTTCTCCCATGACGGCGAACCTAACTGTTCCGTGGCCGAGCAGGGGCACGTAGTTGATGCCGATGCCTTTACCGGTGACATGGCTGAAGAACTCGGCCATGGTGCGGTAGTCGATGCCCCACCCGTACTTCTCGACTAGTATCTGGTTTACTTCCTCCAACTTCATAAGGCTCGGGCCGTGGTACAGGTAGGGGTGCCTCTCGTAGACCTCGTCGTGGATGACCTCCGGGGGCCTTATGTACTCCCTTATTGGAGCTGGGCTTCCTCCGCACTGGCCCGCGACCACCGTGGTGCAGCCCTGCATCACGGCACTCTCGCAGTTGGGGTACCAAGGGAAGCCTGCGTCGGCGTGGCTGTGCGGGTCCACGAATCCCGGCATGGCTATGAGCCCCTTTGCCTCTATGGTGGTCTCGGCTTTTCCTTTTACTGAGCCCACCTCTATGATCCTGGGGCCTTGGACGGCTATGGAGCCTCTGCGGCGTTTGTTGGCTCCATCTATGATCGTCGCGTCTCGGACGAGTACATCGTAGTCCATGTTAGTCGGTACTTGGGTTGCTAGGGATAAAAGTTGATGGGGGCTTCGTTAGTGGAGTTAATATCACTGTGGTTGTATCTTTCGTGAAATTTTTTAGTTTATGTCGTCAGAGGTCGTCGCGCATCAGCTCGGCTTCAAGCTTCTTCAGACGCTCCTCGAAGCTCTCGGTGAACTCGTCCAGCACCTCCAGCAGCGCGTGCATGAAGGAGCTGTACACCTTGGCGGCCTCACGCAGCTTCATGCTCTCGGGCCTGGACCGCTCCTCGGTGGGGGCCCTCGAGAGTTCCTCGAGGATGTAGTCCATGATCCTGACCTTCTCCTGGATGAACTGGT
>DASWLJ010000361.1:0-2780 GCA_036396185.1 Bathyarchaeia archaeon
AGCGTGCTAGGGACCAGGTTCATCAGGGACGCGGCGTCCAGGCCCTCTGATAGGTTCATGGCGGTCAGCAGCCCGTCCAGGCTGGCCCGCTGGGAGACTAGGAGGTGGGCTACAAGGTTGGCGTGGCTCGGCCTCCTCTCAGCCGTCGCTGCGAATGCCTCGAGCACGATGGACCTGCCCTGCCTGTCCGATAGGGCGAGTATGTTCTCCAAGTATATGCCGTCGCCTGTGTCTATGAGCTGGGCGGCTGACGGGTGGACGCTTGCCCCCACGACGATGATGAAGATGAATGCAGCGTTCGCGGCGCCGCGCGTTGAGAGGCTACGCGGGATGAACTTGTCCCGGTTGCGCTCTACGAGCCTCCCCGCCTCTACGCCCAGGAAGGCCCCGGCGACTACCATCAGAGGCTTCAACAGTGTCGTCACACCCATACTGTAGGCCGTCTCCTGGAGCATGCTCATGACCTCGTCCATGTTAATGTTCTCCAGGTCCCTACCGATCAACTGGTTTAAAGTGTCCCCGATTATGGGAGTCTCAAGGAGCCCGGTGAGGGTCATCCCCGGCGGGATGGGCGGTATCATGGACAGGGGGCCGCCGGCCTCGCCGATGAAACCCTTGACGTTCATGGCTAAACCGAAGAGGCTTAAGGCGAGCACCGGCACCATCACAAGCCAGACCGTGAGCATGGTCAGGGCCGCACCGAGCCTCCTCCTGATTATCAGGCCGCCGATGAAGGCGACGCCCACCCAAAGCAGGCTCAGGGCAACATACCTGAACGGGTCACCCGTCAGGAGATAGAAGGCCACGAAAGTTGTGTACAGCTCGGTGCCGAGGATGGGCGAGAGCCACAGGCCAAGCGCTTGGAGACTTGGGTGCAGAACCACGGGTCCGAGGCCCAGAACAAGCAGCAGCCCAGTCAAGAAGGCGAAAGTCTTCCGCATGTGTAATCCCTGAGAATGTTGGGGATTGAGTGTAAAAGCTAATCCCCGGACATAGCGCCGAAGACGGGCTTCGTGGCCTCCAGAGTCCTCTTATAGAGGTCGTAGTAGCGGCTGTACGTCGCGGCGTCAGCCTCGTTGGGCGTCACTGGCACCTTCTCGCCCAGCCAGTCCTCGATCACCCTATGGTCGCCGATCGTCCCTGTGCCTAGGCCGGCCAGCATGGCGTCGCCTAGGGGTGCGCCCTGGGCGCCCGGTATGTAGCTCATCTGGACCCCTGTGACGTCGGCTATTATCTGCCTCCACAGCGGGGATCTTGCTCCCCCGTCCACCAGCGTGGCCCTGTTGATCTTCAGCCCGGTCTCCCAGGCAGCCTCCAGGCTGTACCTCATGGCGTATGCGACGCCCTCGAGGACGGCGCGGAACATGTGGGCACGTGTGTGGTACACGGTTAGGCCGAGGAAGCCGCCGCGGATATGCTCGTCCCAGTAGGGGGCGCGTTCACCAACCATCATGTGGGGCAGGAAGATGAGGCTCCCGCTTCCGATTGGTGCGCCTGCCGCTAACATGTCCAGTAGCTGGTAGGCGTCCACACCCGTCTCCCTCGCCTTCTCAGTCTCTTGCGCCCCCAGCTGGTCCCTGAACCAGCGGACGGTGAAGCCCGCCGTGGAGACGCCCGTGAAGCTGTACAGGTACTCCCTGCCGTTGACCACGTAGGGGAAGTTGATCATCCTGGGGCTGAGCCTGGGCGTGTGGCTGATGAAGCCGTTGCACATGCTGGTGCCAAGCATGCTGGCCAGGTCGCCGTCCATTATGGCGCCGCCGGCCAGCGCGCTGACGGCCGCGTCTATGCCTCCGGCGCAGACGGGTGTGCCCTTTGCCAGCCCCGTGAGCCTGCTGCCCTCCTTGGTCACCTCGCCGACCACCTCCTCGCTGCTGTGTATCTTCTCCGGGAAGAAGCCTCGTGGTATCCCCAGCTCCTCCATCATCTCGATGCTCCATGTGCGCCTGTGGATGTCGAAGACGCCTCCGTAGTTGCCTGCGCTGCTGTAGTCGATGTTCTCTGCGCCGGTGAGGGCCCTGATGACGTAGGCGTTGGGTGTCTCTATCCTGTGGACCCTGGCCCAGTTCTCGGGCTCGTTGTTCCTGATCCACAGCATCTTCGTGTAGCCGTAGTAGGGGTCGATGACGTTGCCCGTAACGTTGTAGAGGGCGTCGACTCCGATGGTCTCCCGGAGCCTCCTGCACTCCCCTGTGGCCCGCCTGTCGGCCCATATGAGGCACGGCCTGATGGGCTTGAAGTGCCTGTCCACGGGTATGCCGCTGCCGCCGTAGAGGCTGCTGATGGCGGCGCCCGCGATCTCCCCGGCGTCGATCCTGGACTTCTCCACGGCTTCCTTGATGGAGGCGTAGGCTGCATCTGACCAGACCTGGGGCCACTGCTCGGCCCAGCCCTGCTGGGGCGTGATGACGCCGTACTCCTTGTAGCTGTGGGCCAGCACCTTGCCGTCCGTGTCGACGAGGACTGACTTGGTGCCCAGGGTGCCTATGTCGGTGCCTACGAGGTAGCTCAACTGGTCACTTCCTTGGTATGCGCTGGTCGACCGGCGCCATCCTGAAGGGCTTGTGGGGCTCCGCCTGGTACCAGTAGGCTGTGCTGCTGAAGTCGTCGCTTCTGTGGTTAGCGTGCCCGTGCTCTATGGTGACTCGGATGCTCTTCTCGAAGTACACCGGGTCCAAGATGTGGTACCTGTACCATGTCACCTTGCCGCTCCAGTTCTTTCCGCCGGGTATGGGCAGCCCGTGGTATGGTGCGCAGTACTCTTGAGTGGGGCACCAGCT
>DASWLJ010000362.1:0-6905 GCA_036396185.1 Bathyarchaeia archaeon
CACGTCCCTGATGTGCCAGTTCGCCTCCTTGACCTGCGACGGCCAGCCGAAGAGGAACTGGGCTCCGGCGGCGCGGGCGTCCCTGATCTCCTGGAGGAACGCGGGGTCCCAGTCCGCGAACCAGTAGATGTAGTCCGTGGCCTTCAGCGCCTCGGCGACCGTCTTTGGCAGCTTGACGGCCCGGCCCAGGGACCAGAGCCCTATCGCCTCCTTCGGCGTGTTCACCACCAGCACGTGGGGGATCGCGTCCATCGCCTTGCACATGGTCACGAGGGCGCTGTACCTCGTCGTGTCCGTGTCCGGGCTCACGCAGATAAGCACCTCGTCCCCCGCCTTCACTTCCTTGAACTCGAGCGTCCACCTGGCGAGCTCGCTGAACAGAGTCTCTCTCAGCATAAGCATCGCCCATCACTTGCCCCCTGCATCGGAAAAGATTTTTTATGCCCAGCGTGGATGCGCCGGGAATGCACGGGTGGACGCCGGGGCCCTGGAGGACGACCCTAGGCGGCTATCCGAGCGTCTATGGCCCTCTCCAGCCCCTCAGCCGCCTCGGCCAGCGCCCTCCTCCTGGCCTCGACTTCCGGCCTCTCCCGTGCCAGCAACTCCCTGCTCACACCGATCTCCTCACTCACCCGCACCGGGGCCGGCCCACCCACCAGGGTCCTCCTGTTAACCATCTCCCTCGGGTCCATGGCCGCCCTGATGGCCTCGTCGCTCAGCCCCAGGGGCCTACCGTAGTCGGGGTACATCTCGGCGGCACGGTCCAGGTATTCTCCCGTCACATCCCCGGGCTTCACGCCCTCGCTTAACGCCACCCTGACCAGCGTGGCCACGATCTGGTGGGCCGTCCTCCAAGGCAGCCCCTTCTCCTCCATGATCGCGGCAGCCAGGTCCGTTGCGCCGCCCCAGAACCCGGCCGCCAGCTCCAGGTTCCGCTTCTCGTCGACCTTGAGGGTCTCGAAGATGCCCGGGATCATCCTGAGCCCGTTGATCATGTCCACCCAGGACTTCTGCATCCCCACGTCGTTCCTGGCCTCCAGAAGCCGAGCCTTCACGTTCACCGTCAGGTCGGCCAGCCACCTCAGCGCCATGGGGTTCTTCTTCTGGGGCATGATGCTGCTCGTGTCGCAGTACCTGTCAGCCGGCTCCACCAGCCCGAACTCGCCTGTGCTGTAGATGAGGAGGTCGAAGAAGAGGCCGCTTATCACGTGGCTCAGTGTCAGCAGAACGGCGTAAGAGTCCAAGGCGTACCCCTCGTGCTTCTCAGCGTCGTAGCAGTTCCTGTACAGGTCAGTGAACCCTAGGAGCTCCATGGTTCTGCGGCGGCTGAAGCCGGGCACATCCGTCCCCGTCCCTATGGCTGATCCCGCCGGACTGATCTGCATGAGCCCGTAGGCCGCCTCCAGCTTCTTGAACTCCCTCTCCAGCTGGTTCACGAAGCCCATGATGTAGTAGCCCCACGTCATCGCCTGGGCGTGCTGCAGCAGGTTGCATGAGCCGTACACCGTCAGTCCAGCCGAGTACATGGGGGTCACCGTCTCCACATGCCTCTCCGCGAAATCCACCATGGCATCCCTGGCGTCCAGCAGCGCGTCCATCGCGTCCAGTATGTACGTCCTCTGGACGATGTGCATCGAGGTCGTCCTCAGGTCCCCCGTGCTCCTCCCCACGTGTATCCTGCCCCCGACCTCCCATCCCAGCTCGGTGATCAGGTAAGCTTCACCCGAGTGGTCCTCGCCCCCCACCCTCACCCTGGCCTCCACCACCCCCTCGTCCTCCATCCTCCTGAAAGCCCTCAGAATCTCCACGCCGTCTTCCCTGGGGATGATACCCTGCTCCGTGAGCATCACCACGTGGGCCTTATCGAACATGTGGTAGGCCTGGTAGGGCGGGGCACCGTCCCACCCCTTCAGGGACCTCTCATAATCTGGAGCCATGGCCTCCATGAGGCGGCCTATGCCCGGCCTCTTGGCGAACCAGAGGTGTCCCCTATACTTGTAGCCGTCAGAGAATTCTCCCGACAATATGCTTCCTCAGATCAATGAGGGGCTACGAGTAAAAAAGGGGTTGAGGCACTCAGGGCCCCGCCGTCATCCCCCGATCTTCTCCGCCGCGTACTCGCAGAGCCACGCGGCCTCCCCTAGGGCGTCGCTCGCCATGTTTCTGGCCCTAACCAGCCTGGTCCTCAGCGCCTTGTACTCCTCGGCGTCCGGGTTCAGCGCGGCCAGGTCCGCTACACCCTTCAGAGCTGGTATGGGCTGCACGTACTCGGCTCCGTAGTAGTCCTGGTCGTACCTGCCCCTGAGGGTGTAGTTCACCGGGTTCAGTACGCGGCTAACCCTCACCATGCAGCCGTTGGCTGCCTCCACCTCCTCCTCATGCCCCTTGGCGCTCTTCTTGCACCTCTCCGCGAGGTCCCCTGTGGCCTCGTCCAGAGCCGCGGCCCTCTCCTTGAACACCTCGGCCTTCTCCCTCAGGCTCTCCAGGCTCAGTGTTTCCTTCGCCGCCTCGTCCAGCTCCCCCAGGGCCCACAGCGTCCAGTCCGCCACCGCCTCCACCCTGTATGGCAGCACAGGCAACGTCAGAAGCCTCAACAAAACCAGGGTCTGCGCCTTCTCCGCCATGTACATGGCCTCAGGGTCACACTTGTCCAGGGTGTCGTACTCGCTGTGGTACCACCAGCCGCCGCCCCCGCCGATCAACTTGTCGGCCTCGGGCGGGTGCCCCATCTGGACCCTCACAGATGGGACACCCACCCCCAGGAAGGACTGGTCCCCCGTCTTGCTGGGCACGTACATGGGCCGGGGCTCCCTGAAGCTGGCCCCCTCCTCTTCGGCCAGCTCCTTCACCGTGGAGACTAGGAACCCCCTGAGCGCGGGGTCCCCGTCCACCGAGTAGACCGTGGAGTGGATCATGCTGGTGGTGTCGTTGTTCAGGTAAGCCACGCAGTTGGCGTTCACGTCATCCCAGTAGGTGTCCAGATACCATGTGGACCCCGACATTATCCCTGTCTCGTGGCCCTGAAACCATAGGAGCTGCAGGCCTCTACTGAGCTTGGGCCTGAACCTGGTCATCAGCCTAGCCGCCTCCAGGGTAGAGGCGCAGCCCAGGGCGTTGCAGCTGGCCGCCGAAGCCCAGGCATCCATGTGGCTACCCAGCAGCACGAACGCCGGCTCCCGCCCCTCCACCCTGGCCATGGGCTGCCTGACCCCATAGAAGCCCCTAAGTCCGCCTGCGCTGACCCGGACCCTCACGGGCCCAGCCTCAAGCAGCCGCCGCAGGTACTCACCCCCCTCCCTGGTGACGCCCGCGGCGGGTATCCTCCCCACGTCGCCCAGGTTCTCCGGGATGGGGTTACCCCACACCGACTTCACGGTCCCCCTGTTCAGCGCCCTCATGGGCCCGGCGTGGCTGATCACTATTAGACCCGCAGCCCCCTTCAGCACCCCCGCCACGTAGTTCTTCCAGGGCCGTGCGGGGGGCTTGCTGAAGTCCGCTAGGACGATCATGTTTCTGGCGTTCACCCCCTCGTAGTCCTTGAGGCCCCCGCCGCCCACGTAGACCAGACCTCCTTCAGCGGACGCGGACGCGCACTGGGCCAATGTTATGCATTCTAGGGCCCTCTCCTCAGGCTCCAGCACCTTCACCTCGGCGTCGTGAATCCTAGGGAAGCCCAGCCACGCTTGGAACCGTGGGGCCTCAGCGGCGACCCCGAGGCCCCTCAGCGTATCCAGTATGTAATCGACTGACCTCTCGTTTGCAGGGGTGCCGGATAGCTTCTCCCCCTGCCCCGCAAACCATTTAACGTGCTCCCAGCACCTCTCCTTGGAGACCTCCTCGAGGACCTCCTTCTCGAAACCTGTGAGAACCATACCCCTCACCGCATAGTATGCCCTATGGTTGTCCCACGGGATAGAATTTTGCATAAGCCCCTGACGTCCCGCACACCAGACTGGATGTAATAACGGTGCTGGAGGTGCAGGACAGGTTCTGAGGAACCTACAGTGTCTGGCACGTCAGACCTTCGGCGCTCTCAGCATAGATTGGAAGCCGAAACTTTGTTGAACCAACATGCGGTGCGTGGCCGGAGGCACATGGGAACATACAACAAACATATAGTAATTAGAGGTAAGGTATTACCTGGTATCGGTAGGACACAGGCAGGTGGTGTATTATGGCTCGCATGAGTGGGGCGAAGGCTGTAGCAGAAACCATGAAAAATCATGGAGTAAAACATTTTTTCCACGTCTCAGGAGGCATGATCTCCCTTTTCATTGAGGTAGAGGAGGCGGGCATCGACCTTGTCTTGGCGCGGAGTGAGAAAGCAGCAGCGTACATGGCTGACGGCTACTCTCGGGTAAGCTACAAGCCAAGTGTATGCTATGGGCAGGCTGGCCCGGGTGCAATTAACCTCGCAGCCGGAATATCCGAGGCTTACTGGACGTGCACGCCCGTCATAGCTCTCACGGGTTCAACCAGTGTCCCCGATTTGTACAAGTTCCAGTACCAAGAGCTGGACGAGATGCCGTTCTTTGAGCCTACTACAAAGTGGAACACCCACATCTATCAGGCTGAGAGAGCGGGAGAGATCACCCGAGACGCCTTCACGATCTCTACAAGCGGACGCCCGGGGCCGGTTCACATTAATCTTCACTACGACGCCGCTAACAGTGAAGCCGACGTTCCTGAGCTGTACGCTGATCTGAGGTGTAAGACGTACCCCTCAGCGAGAACAAGCCCGGATCCAGCAGACGTGAAGAAGGTTGCGGAGATTCTCGCAAAAGCTCAGCGCCCAGTGATAGTCGCGGGCGGTGGGGTGATGGTATCACGTGCTTGGAACGAACTCATCAAGCTTGCTGAATCCTACTTTATTCCTGTTGCCACAACTCTCAGCGGAAAAGGGGCTATCCCAGACGAGCACCCGCTGTCCGTGGGCGTTGTGGGTAGATACTCAAGCTCGATGGCGAACAAGGTATTAGACGACGCTGATGTAGTATTTTTCGTCGGCTCCAGAGCAGGGGGGATGGCAACGGACAACTGGACCATACCTGGACGGGACGCCACCATACTTCAGCTCGACATCGAACCAGAGACCATTGGCAGGAACTACAATGTGGCGTCAAGAATGGTGTGCGACGCAAAGAATGGGGTCAAAGATCTTCACAAAGTGTTGAAGAAGATGATGGATAAGCCCCAGAAAAGGCAGTACCTTGAACATGTAAAGACGTTGAAGAAGGAGTGGAGTGACCAGGCTTCATCTGTGATGAGCTCTGAGGCAGTGCCCATCAAGCCCCACCGAATAATAAAAGAAATCAAGCAGGTTCTAGGCGAACAGGACATCCTCGTCGCTGACACAGGGCAGATGGCGGCATGGACAGGAGTTCTTTATCCGTTGACAGCCCCTGGAAGGACTTACATAAGAGCCGCGGGGACACTGGGGTGGAGTCTCCCGGCGGCCATCGGCGCCAAGTTCGCCGTCGGACCTAGAAAAGTCTTAGACGTCACAGGTGACGGCGGCGTCGCCTACCACATATCCGAGCTTGAGACCGCCCTCCGCAACGACAAACCCTTCGTGGCCGTGGTCTTCAACAACGTCACCCTGGGGATGCTCCACTACGGGTTCAAGTGGAGAGGCGAAGGAAAGGCACTGAGATCATCAGACTTCGTCGACGTAGACTATGGGCGGGTGGCCGAGGCATTCAACTGCTACGGCCAGAGAATTGATAGACCCGGCGAACTGAAGGAGGCCATGCAGTCTGCTTTTGCTTCAGGTAAACCCGCCATAATAGATGTGTTGATAGACAGATATGAGTTGGCGCCCATATCTCAGTACAGGACATTACCCCAGGGGAGACAACTTTGACTGGACACAGTTGAGACCCCTGAGGAGCGCTGTAAAGACTGTGGGCTGCCCCTCTTTCTGGACCAGAAGGAGTGTAACGAGTTCATAGAGAGGAAGCTGAGACAAAGATACTTTATGTGTAGTTGTTGCGGTACCCAGAAGAAAAAGTAAAGCCTTCAACAAAACCGCGCGTAGTAAGGTTGTATTAACATTAAGAGGATGGCATGTGCCTAGATTTCATCTATTGCGGCCTTGAGCTTACTCTCAACTGAGTCAGGGTCCTTCATGGCCTCACTCTTCCTCCCATCCATACTCGTGGTGGCGGCCACCCGCCTTAGGACCCTTCTGCACCTCTCCGCGGAGGCTATGTCTATCATCCTGCCGTCCACGTTCACGGAGGCCGTCCCCTTCCTCAGCCCCTCCTCGAAGGCTTCCAGGGCCCTCCTCATCTGGTCGACCTCTTCAGGGGGTATTGAGAAGCCCTTGTTGAGATACGGTATGGGTGCCGGATGGATGGACTGGGCGCCCTTGTACCCCAGCTTGCGGGAGTTGACTGCCGCCTCGTAGGCCTTCTCAGGTTCCTGCAGGGTGAAGGGCTCGACACCCACGAGCCCTGTTGGCTGGACACCGGCGGCGTAGGCATCCGTCAAAACCTTCGACCGGGGCGTACCAGAGCTCCTGGCCCTCCTTGGTCGTCTGGACGCCCATTTCCTGCGTCAGGTCCTCGGCGCCGATGCCCAGGGTCACTGTCCTCGGGCTGGCGGACGCAATCTCGTAGGCCCTGACCACGCCGAGGGCCGTCTCGACGGCCACCGCCAGCTGCACGGTACCGGCACCCATCCCTCTCTTTCTCTCCAGGCCGGATATAATCTGGTCTATCAGCCGGACCTCCTCAGCCGATTCCACCTTGGGTATAGACACGCAGGCCAGGCCGGGCCACACGGAGGCCTCCAAGTCCAGCCTCGCCTGCTCCAGGGGGCGGTTGATCCGCACCGCGACGTCTCCGCCCCCCTTGCCGACGACAGGTATGTAGCCCCTGATCAGGCTCCTAGCATTGTCCTTC
>DASWLJ010000363.1:0-3742 GCA_036396185.1 Bathyarchaeia archaeon
ACCTCAACGTAGAAGTCGTGGGTCGCCTTCTCACGCTGAGCCGAGAAGACGAGTATCTCCGGGTAGTCGGCCATGGGGTCCAGGGGTACCTTAACCAGCTGGTCGGTGATCTTCAGGTCCGGTACATGCTCCTTCAGGGTCCTCATCTTCAGGTTCTTGGGGTCCTTGAGGCCGTTGAGGAAGTACTCGCGGTGCCTCTTCTCGTCGGCGGCCAGCTCCGTGAGCATCTTCTTGGCCCCCGGGTACGTGGTCTTCTTCGCCGTCTCCGTGTAGAGGGTGTAGCTCTCCAGCTCCATCTCGGCTCCGATCTTCAAGACCTCCTCGATGGTCCAGTCCTTGATCTCCATAAGCATCAGGATCGTCACAGGTCCGCCGAATATAAGGGTTAACCGGTAAAACGTATAAGCCGCCGCGGGTGTGTGAAGCTGTATGAAGCCCACCGGCAGCGTCAACGTGGAGATCATAGCCACGGGCGACGAGCTCCTCTACGGCAGGATACTTGACACCAACAGCCACTGGATCGCCCAGCGCGTCGGCGAGCTGGGCGCCAGGCTCCGGCGCGTCACCATGATCGGGGACGAGCCCGAGATAATCGCCTCCGCCCTACACGACGCGCTGAAGCGGGACGCCCACTTCATCCTGTTCACGGGCGGCCTGGGGCCCAGCGAGGACGACCTCACGGTGGACAGCATAGGGGCGGCCCTGGGCCGGGGGACGGTCATAGACGCCATGGGCGCCCGGAAGATCAGGGAGGTCTACGAGAGGCGTGGCATCACGGACGAGGCCGCGTTCAAGCGCGGCGAGCGCATGGCCCGCGTCCTGGAGGGGAGCGAGCCCCTGCAGAACCCGGTGGGTTTCGCCGTGGGCATGTGCGTCGAGTGGGCGGGAAAGCGCATCTGCACGTTCCCCGGGGTCCCCGCCGAGATGAAGGGCATGTTCGACGCCCACGTGGCACCCATGATCAAGGGACGCTCCACAAGCGTGTTCACGGCCCGCACATACAACGTGAGCATGGTGTGGAAGGACTTCTTCCCCCTCTACACACAGATGCAGAAGGACTACCCCGACGTCTACATCAAGAACGCTGCGACGCCCCCCGTGGAGGGCGAGGACCGCAGCAAGGTCCACACCATAAAGGTGGACCTCGTCCTGGAGGGTAAGACCCACGAGGAGGCCGAGGCCAAGATGGACGCCCTGATCGGCGACTATGTCAGGCGCATCGAGGCGGCGGGCGGAGGCCGCATGGACCTCACCAGCCCAGGATAGCCCCAGTTTTTTAACCCTAGAAGATAGACATGAGGTTAGGTTTGAAGGACTTTGTGGAGACTACTTGACCTGGGCTCTGTGTCCGGGTACACGATGACCAACATGTACGAGGCCGTCGGCAGGGCGGTGAGCGAGGGGCGGTCCCCAAACACCGTGATCCTGGACCACCCCGAGGCACCCTTCGTGAACATAGGGTACCACCAGCTGATGGACAAGGAGATCAACGTCGGCTACGCCAGGGAGAAGGGGTTCAGCCTCGTCAGGCGGACCATAGGCGGCGGAGCCATACTGGACGGCCCCTGGGAGCAGGACTACTTCGCGGTAGTCAGGAGGGGCGACCCTGATTGCCCTGCGACAATCCCCGAGTTCTACGGCAAGTACCTCAGGCCGCCCATGTACGCCCTGAGGAGGCTCGGCCTGGAGCCTTCCATACGGCCCCCCAACGACATCCTGGTGGGAGGCAGAAAGATCAGCGGCAACGGCGCCATCACCATAGACAAGGCCAACGTGCTGGCCGGCGACCTCCTGCTGGAGAGCCCCACGTCCCTCATGTCCGAGATCATCAGGGCCCCCAGCGAGAAGTTCAGGGACAAGCTGGCCAAGTCCATGTCCGAGTGGGTGACCTCGATAAGCGCCGAGGCCGGGGATGCAGACAGAGGCGAGGTGAAGAGGCTCATCGTCGAGGGCTACAGGGAGGAGCTGGGGATAACGCTTGAGCCGGGGAAGCTGACCGCCGGGGAGAAGGCGACGCTGAAGAGGCTCATCGAGGCCAGGAGCACAGAGGAGTGGATATTCAGCAAGGACAACGACCTGCTCATGAAGACGGGCGGGGGCGCCCGCGGAGCCAAGGTTAGGGGCGGCGTCACGGTCTCGGAGGCCGTCCACAAGGCCGGGAAGCTGGTGCGGGTGGTCCTCGTCTCAGAGGAGGACAGGGTCGCCAGCGTGAGCATCTCGGGCGACTTCTTCACCCAGCCCTACACTGGGGCTGTGGAGGAGCTGGAGAGGCACCTAGCTGGGGCCAGGTTAACTGAGGAGGACCTGGCCCAGCGCGTGAAGGAGGCCTTCGAGAGGACGGGGATGATGGTGTTCGGCGCCTCTCAGGAGGACTTCGTGAAGACCATACTGAAGGCCAGGTTCGAGTCCGGTTGAAGCTACTCCTTCACCACGGGGACCCCTAGGTCTTCGAACTCCTTGTCTCCCTTGAAGTAGGACTCCAGTACGCCGGGCAGCTCGGCCACCGTGAGACTCACCTGCCTCCAGGTGTCCCTGTCGCGTATGGTGAGCGTGTCCCTGTCCCTGGTGTCGTAGTCCACGGCCACGACCAGGGGGACTCCCACCTCATCTGCGCGGGCGTACCTTCGGCCTATGCTGCCGCCCTCGTCGTAGATCACCCAGAAGCCCCTCCTGAGGAGTAGGTCGCGCACCTGCTGGGCCTTCTCGGGGAGCCCATCCCTGGTCACCAGGGGGAACACCGCGACCTGATACGGGGCCAGCCTCCTGTCCAGGTGGAATATGTTTCGCTTCTCCTTATCCCTGCGCTCGTAGCTGGCCTCCAACGCGACGTATGTGAGCCTGTCCAGGCCGTAGCTGGGCTCCACCACGTGGGGCACGAACCTGGTGCCGTCCTCCCTGAGGACGGTCATGTCCAGGCCCGATGCCTTCATGTGGTTGCTGAGGTCGAAGTCGGTCCTGTAGGCGCAGCCGCTGATCTCCGTCCAGCCCCACGTCTCAAGCTTCACCTCGTGGTCGAAGGTCTGTGCGCTGTAGTGGGCGCGCTCCTCTGGGAGGTGGGCCCTGAACCTCTGCTTCTCCGGGGGGACGCCGAGGACGTCCATGAAGGCCTGGCCGACGCCCATGAAGTAGCCCTGCCACTCGGTGAGTATGAGGCCCTGTTTCACGGCGTCGCCTATGGTTATGATTAAAGGTTCTTTGACTCCTTCAGCCTCCATCTTCTCCGTGTAGAGCCTTATGACCGAGTTCTCTACATGCCTAAGCCAGGGGCAGCCTGGGCTCTGGGGGTCGAAGAACAGCTCCAGCTCCATGATGGTGAACTCCCTGACCCGTAGCATGCCCTGCCGTGGGCTGATCTCGTTGCGGGCCACCTTGCCGGTTTGAGCTAGGGCGAAGGGCAGCTTCTCCCGGGCGTGGCTGAAGCCCCACCTGAAGTTCATGAACATGGCCTGGGCCGTCTCGGGCCTGAGGTAGCCCGTCTCGCCGCCCGTGGCGCCTATCTCGGTCTTGAACATGGTGAGTATGAGGGTCGGCTCCTTGAGTTCGCCTCCGCACTCGGGGCACCTGATCCTATGCTCGACCATTAGTCGCTTGATGGCGTCTCCGCCCATGGCCTCCACGTTCTCCAAGCCCGTCTTGTCCTGGATGAGGTGGTCGGCCCTGAAGCCTTTGCCGCACTTGGTGCACTGGGCCGTGTACCCCTTGAAGTTGTCTAGGTGTCCGCTGGCCCTGAATACGCGCTCGG
>DASWLJ010000364.1:0-4219 GCA_036396185.1 Bathyarchaeia archaeon
GGACGTGTACCCGTGCATAGTCATGAACCAAAGACTGGGGAACGCCTTCGAGACGCCCCTTAGAAGCATCCTCTCATCCGAGGAGGCTGAGCGGGCGCGAGAGAAGATACGCCGGCTGGAGTGCCCCACGTGCTGGCTGGAGTGCGACGCATACAGGGACCTCTCTAGGGACAGAGCTAGGCTCCTTAAAGCCTTACTGTGGTCCTTTAACCGGTTCTCTTGATGATGTGGTAGCCGAACTGGGTCCTCACGGGCTCCCTGCCCGTCTCACCCACGTTCAAGGCGAATGCGGCGTCCTCAAAGGGCTTAACCATCTGGCCCCTGCCGAAGCTCCCGAGGTCGCCGCCCCTCTTACCGCTGGGGCACGTGCTGTGCTTCTTCGCCAACTCAATGAAGTCGGCTCCCCCCTTCAGCTCCTCAAGTATCCTCAATGCCTGGCTCTGCTTTTCCACCAGTATGTGAGACGCCTTAATCTTGTTAGCCATGTTGAACCGGAGAGTATGGGGGCCGACGGCTGATAAATGTAGTGAGGCTAGGGGTTGAAGGGCTCCTTGTGGCGGAGGATAACGTCCACTACCTCGGGCCTCATCATGGTCTCGTCCGGCCTCTTCCCCTCCAGCAGCAGGCTCCTCATCTTGGTGCCGCTGTAGTTGACGTGGTCCTCGGCCCCGTGCGGGCATATCTTGTCGTTCTGGGGGCCCCCACACCGCTTGCAGTGGAAGAAGTTGCGGAAGAAGATGGGCGTGATCCCCAGGTCCGGGTACTCCTCGAATATCTCCTGCGCCTCGAAGGGCCCGTAGTAGGTGCCGACGCCTGCGTGGTCCCGGCCCACTATGAAGTGGCTACAACCGTAGTTCTTCCTGACGATGGCGTGGTGTATCGCCTCCCTGGGGCCCGCGTACCTCATCTCCATCTCAAGGGTCACCATGGTGGCGCTGTTCCTCAGGAAGTAGTGCTTGAACGCGGCCTCGTAGGTCTCCAGGATCACCTCGTCCGTGAAGTCCCCCGACTTCTTCTTTCCTATGAGGGGGTTTATGAAGAGGCCGTCCACGAAGGCGAGGGCCGTCTTCTGGACGTACTCGTGGCCTAAGTGGGGCGCGTTCCTGGTCTGGAACCCTGCCACGGTCCTCCACCCCTTCTCCCTGAACAGGAACCTGGTCTCACGTGGCTTGAGGCGGTACTTGGGGTACTTTCCCGGTGACGGGTTGAACACCTCGACGCAGCCGCCCACCAGCACTGGCTTCATCTCGTGGGTCTTGGCTACGCCCGGGTGGGCGGGGTCACTGGTCTTGTAGACGCGCTCACAGTGGAGCTTCCTGTCCCAGCCGTACTTCTCCTCCACGTCCAGCACCGCGAAGCTCTCACCCTCGCAGGCCAAGGCGACCCTGTCGCCGACACCGAACCCGGAGGCCTCGGCCTCCGTGAGGTCCAGCAGTATCGGTATCGTCCAGGGTAGGTCGTCAACGAGCCGCCCCTTAGCCAGCACAGTCAGGTAATCGTCCTGGTTGAGTGGCCCAGCCAGGGGGCTGTAGAGCCCGAAGGCAATGTTCTCGAAGTCTAGGCGGATCTCCTCGCTCACCTGGAGCGCGGTCAGCTCGGAGGCCTCCTCGGAGGCCTTCTCTACGCAGTCCGGGGCCGTCAGCCGCTCCACCAGGCGTCCTCCGTGGGGTCTCGGCATACAGGCTCACTCGATGTACCCTAGTTTCTTGAGGCGCTCTCTGATGAGGGCCTCCTCCTCGGCGCTGTACTCGGTCTCCTCCGGGAACTCGTTCTCCAGCAGGAGCACCAGGTACTCCTCCACGCTCGTGAAGCTGGTGCCCGCTATCTTCTCCATGATCTTTTCGTAGAGTTCGCGGGGGATCATCACGGCTACCTTGTCCTCGCCCATGTCTCGCACCTAGTCTGATTCATGTCCGCGGGAATCTAATATAACTGTTTACCAAAACCACACCAAAACATACTGGGGTTCATGGACCACGCGTCCTCGGGGATATGTATTTAAGACAAGGCTACGTAGTGAATCCACTAGCTTATGGGGGAGATCCGTCATCGCCAAGCTACCGCGTCAACCGGAGATCAACGTCGGCACCATCGGCCACGTGGACCACGGCAAGACCACCCTGGTCCAGGCCCTCACGGGGCAGTGGGCGAGCCGCCACAGCGAGGAGCTTAAACGAGGAATCACCATCAAGCTGGGCTACGCCGACGCGGCCGTGTACAAGTGCCCGAGCTGCGAGGAGCCCGAGTGCTACTGCGTCTCCAAGGAGTGCCCCAAGTGCGGCGGGGAGGCCGAGCTACAGAGGGCGGTGAGCTTCGTGGACGCCCCCGGCCACGAGATACTGATGGCGACCATGCTGAGCGGGGCTGCAGTGATGGATGGGGCCATACTGGTCATAGCGGCCAACGAGCAGTGCCCTCAGCCCCAGACCAGGGAGCATCTGGCCGCCATCGATGCCGTGGGCCTGAGGAACCTCATCATCGTCCAGAACAAGATCGACTTGGTCTCCCAGGAGAACGCGGTCAAGAACTACGAGCAGATCAAGGCTTTCATCAAGGGCAGCGTCGCGGAGAAGGTGCCCATAATACCTGTGTCAGCCCAGCAGAAGATCAACATCGACCTACTCATCCAGGCCATGGAGAAGTACCTGCCCACACCGCACAGGAACCCCGACCTGCCGCCGAGGATGAACATCATACGGAGCTTCGACGTAAACAAGCCGGGGACCATGGTGGAAGACATCGTCGGAGGCGTCCTGGGGGGAAGCATAACCCAGGGCAGCTTCAAGACGGGGGACGAGGTGGAGATCAGGCCCGGCCTACCCACTAGGCAGAAGAACAGGATCAAGATGAGGGAGCTCTTCACGGAGATCATAAGCCTCCACGTCGGCGGCACGGCGGTTGACGAGGCCGTGCCAGGCGGGCTGGCGGGCGTCGGCACCATGCTGGACCCCTCGGTGACCAAGAGCGACGGCCTGGTGGGCAGCCTAATAGGAAAACCCGGGACGCTGCCCCCCGTCCTCGAGAAGCTGGTACTCGACTACGAGCTCTTTGAGACCGTCGTGGGAAGCAAGGAGAGCGAGAAGGTCGCCAAGGTGGCCAAGGGAGAGAAGCTTCTCCTGAACGTGGGCACGGCCAAGACAATGGGGGACGTGACCGAGATCAAGAAGTCCGTCATGGAGACGAGCCTCAGCATCCCCGTGTGCGCCGAGACAGGTGACCGCGTGGCCATCAGCAGGCGAATGGGGAGCCGGTGGAGGCTCATCGGCGTAGGAACCGTAAGTGACTGACTTGCCCGTCACCGTCCTCCTGGACACCAACTTTCTTCTAGTCCCCATCCGCTTCGGCGTCGACGTGTTCGCTGAGGCGGAGAGGGTCCTCAACCAGCTCGTGGACTTCGCCGTCACACCGAACGTGCTGGGGGAGGTTGAGCGTCTGAGGAGCGAGGCCCAGCCGGGGTTCAGGAGCGAGCTGGACTTCGCCCTCAAGGTGGCCTCCAGATGCAAGGTCATCGACGCCGAGCCTGAGGAGGGAGAGACGGTTGATAACTCCATCGTGAGGCTCGCCGCCTCCCGGGGATACGTGGTGGCGACCACGGACGCCGAGCTCAGGAGGAGGCTGAGAGAGGTCGGCGTGAAGGTGCTCATCCTACGCCAGAAAAGGTACCTTCAGCTGATGGGCTGACGCACGGGGAGGACGGGGCTGAGCCGCTTCAGATCACGTGTATGCGCGTATATGTGACCCGGTGTGCGCTTCTTTGAAGTGGATATTCGTGCGCTCAGAAAAATAGAGCATGTTCTCGTTTCATGGTGCAACTATTATGAAATGTAATAAAAGGTTGGAGAGGCCCCGCGCCTACCTCCAGCGCAGTACCTTTCTACCGTAGAAGACCTCTGGCAGTATCAGCAGGCCGGACATGGACGCCCCGAAGACGATTGCCCAGTCCATGGGGTCGGTTAGCCACACCATGCCGAATACCCCGAAGTACGGGAGGAAGACGGTGAGTGTCATGGACACCAGGACGGCCCCCAGGAGGAACTTGTTGGACAGGAACCCGGTCACGAAGGCGTTGTGCTTCTCTGACCGGCAGTTCCACACGACGAAGAGCTCCTGGAGGGACGCCCTCATGAAGGCCATCGTCCTGGCACCTGCGAGCTTCTCCGGCGTGAGCGGCCCCGGCAGCATGTAGTACTGCCAGTAGAAGAGGCCACCCGTTAGGGAG
>DASWLJ010000365.1:0-4393 GCA_036396185.1 Bathyarchaeia archaeon
AGCTCGGCCGACTTGAACTCCACCAGGCCCAGCTCCGCGTACTCCCACACCTTGTCGCTTACGTCGATGAACTCCTTTCGGTGCTCATCGATCCAGTTCCAAGCCTTCTCCTTCAACATTGAGATCGATGAATAGTTTCCGGGGGCTACATAAAAGCCCGCGGGCTACAATGCTTTATATGGTGGGACCGCGGTGACTGCTTCATGTCCACTAAGAAGGGTGGCTGCGGCTGCGGTTGCGGCGGCGGCAAGAAGAAGGAAGAGAAGAAGACCAAATAGAGGGAATGAGCCCTCAAATATTTTTTTATCAGGCCCCTTCACTGGAAACCCTTAAACCGCGCCGAAGATGCTGAAGTTGAGAAACTAGTTGGACCTCGGAGTGGACCTCTTCACCCTCGTGATGCTCTCTGTGGGCCTCGCCATGGACGCCTTCAGCGTGGCCACGGTCACAGGTTTTAGCTTGGGCAGGGTCAGGCTGCAGGACGCCGCGAAGATGAGCCTCAGCTTCGGAGCCGCCCACGTGGTGATGCCTACCATAGGCTGGTACCTTGGGGCCACCGTCGTGGACTTCATCTCGGGCTTCGACCACTGGCTCGCCTTCCTGCTGCTGGCCTTCGTGGGCGGCAAGATGATGAAGGAGGGATTGAATGGGGACGGTAAGATGGACCCCCAGAGCGTCCTAGGCGGCCTCAGCCTGCTGGTGTTCACCCTAGCCGTGAGCGTGGACAGCCTAGCGGTGGGCCTTAGCTTCAGCCTCGAGAAGATCGCCATCTTCGTCCCAAGCCTCTTCATGGGCGCGGGCACCCTGGCCTTCACATTCGTCGGCCTGATGATAGGCAACAGGACGGGGCAGGCTGTGGGTAGGCGGGCTCAGATATTCGGCGGACTTGTGCTGATCCTGATAGGCGCTAGGATCGTGTTGAGCCACATGGTCTAGGGCTTGTTTAGGATGGCCTCGTCGAGGCTCATCCTCTCGCTCTTGATGGTCTCCTCACCGGGCCACCCTATTATTATGTGGTTGCGGCTCGTCATGGTGGGGCTCAGCTTGAAGTGGTCCCGTAGCTTCCTCTGCGTCTCCTCTCCGTGGGTGAGCCAGCAGCTCCCCAGGCCCAGGGCGTGGGCCATCAGGCATATGTGGTCGGCGGCCGCGGCGGCGTCGAAGTATAGGTTCTGGGGAACGTGCTCGTCGAACTTCAGCGTCTTGTACATGCTCAGCTCCTGGAGCACCACGATCATGACGCAGTTCTCGATGGGTATGTCGCTGCGGACCAGCCTCTGCTCCTCCGGGTCCCTGAGCACCAGGAACCTGGTGCAGCCCACGTTGCAGCCGTGGGGAGCGTAGAGCCCCGCCCTCAGGACCCGCCTTATGAGCTCATCTGGCACAGGCTCGGGCTTGAACTGGCGTATGCTTCTCCTGCCGTATATGAGGCGCTCTATGGTTCCCGTCTCCTCCTCCGTGAAGCTCTCCCAGGGCGTGGGCTTCAGCTTGACCTTCTTGCCCTCCCTCATCCTCTTGGCGTACTCGACGTACCCGGCACACCACCTGATGTCAGGCGGGTCCACCGGTAGGCCCCTCCTCCTCCAGAGCCCTAGCAGGTACTCGGCGACGACGCCGAAGTCCTTGGGCACCCCCCGCCCCTCCTTGAGGATGCGGTATATGAGCACCTCCACCGTGTGGTGGGTGCGCTCGTGGAGGACGGCGCGGAGGTCGTCCGGCTTCATGGCCATCAGCTGCTCCTCCGTGTACCCGTGAACCGTCATGGGCTTGCTCAAAACATCACCTGAACAAATATTGGGCCACGACTAAAAGAACCCACCTAGAGGACCGCGTCCAGCACCAACTTCAGGTCCACCTCGTCCATGTATGGGTACCCCGTTATCCTGTCCCTTATCCAGGGCTTCGCGTCCGCGATCTTCAGCAGGGCCGTCTGGAAGGCCCAGCTCGACACGGGCTTCCTCAGGTCCGTCTCTGCTATGAGGATGGCGAGGGCGTCCGCCAGTATGAGGCTGTGGTCCAGGAGGGACTCCGGCTCCACCCCGGACCTGTGGTCGTGTGACGCGATGGCATGGAGGGCACCCAGGGGGAGCCGCCCCTCAAGCACCTCGGCGGCGGCCACGCCGTGCCTGCCGAGGTCCGCCCGCGTCTGCTCGTAGTCGAGGTCGTGGAGGACGCCCACCTTCTCCCAGAGCCCCGCGTCCTCCTCCAGAGCCTCGGCGAGGGCCCCCATGACGCGGCCCGTGAGCAGACCGTGCATGTACCTGCCACTGTACTCCATGAGCCTCCGCGCCTCGTCCACGCTGATCATGCGGGAAACATGCGCCTCAGGGGGCATTAACATTTATTGGGGCCGCGGGCCAACCTTCAGCATGGTTGAGGGATGGGTGCTGGGGGCCTGCGGCCTCAACTGCGGCGCCTGCGACATCTACATGGCCGCTAGAGGCGACGAAGACAAGATGAGGGAGGTCAGGGACTGGTTCAAGGAGAAGAGGGGCCTGGACCTGAAGCCCGAGCAGGTGAGGTGCGACGGATGCACCGGCGACCTGAGCCGCCACTGGAGCGACGACTGCAGGATGATGCTCTGCACCCGGAAGAAGGGCGTGAAGCTCTGCAGCGATTGCCCCGAGTTCGTCTGCGGGAAACTGGAAGCCTTCGCATCCGACGGCGCGGCCCACCACAGGCACAGCGTGGAGAACCTGAAGCGCATAAAAGAGGTTGGCTTAAAGGCTTGGCTGGATGAGTAGAACCGCAGGGGGCCGCCCGTGTTCTGCCCCTAGCGTGCTCAGCCGAATACCTTCTCTAGCCGCTCCACGATGGTCTTCTCGTCGCCGGGCTTCAGGTTGATGGTGTTTATTATGAAGTCGTTGCTCTGGCCCCAGTTCCTGAGCCAGACCTCCGGGTCGCCCTCGCGCAGCTTCGCCATCAGCCTGTTGGTCTCCTCTACAGACTTGTCGTCCATGACCACGTGGAGCCCAATGGTGTGGTACCCGGCGCCCTCACCGCTCTTCGGGTAGTAGCTGAACCTGGCGCCCTTCAGTCCGGGCAGCTTCCGCACCCGCTTCTCGATGTACCTCACCTTCTTCCAGGCCGGCGCGAACCGCTCAGCCTCGTGGTCCATGGCCATCCACTCGTCGAAGGCCACCAGCAGACCGATGATCTCCTGCCTGTCCAGCTTGTAGCCGCGGCCGATGCTCCTGTAGAGGCCGGCCTTGTCGTCCGGCCCGGCCTCTGCGCCGATGAAGCTGTGGAGCGCAATGGCCTCGATGAGGTCCTTGCGTCCGTAGGCGAAGCCCGTGCTGTTGGGGCCGCCCACGTACTTGCCTCCCACGGCCACCACGTCGCAGCCCATCTTCATGAACTTGTTCATGACGCTGGTGGGGTACGTCATCCCGGCGCCGTCCACTATGACGGGTACGCCGTGGCTGTGGGCCACCTCCAGCACGTCCTCCAGTGGGCAGATGTATGGGTTACCCGCCGTCGGGTAGGCGTAGTGGATACCCGCCGTGCACTCGTTTATGGCGTTCTCTATGTGCTCCTTGGACGCGCCCCACCGCTCGTCGCCCACGAACACGAATTTGCCCCCGGCTACCTCCATGCTGCGGTCGTAGACGAATAGGCGGGCGTTCCTCTGTATAATGAACTCGTTCCGCATCCCCTCTGTGTCGGGGAGCCTCCTCATCTTGTCGGTGTCCTTGCCGGCCATGCAGGCCGCCGCGGCCAGGACCAGGGCGTTGAAGGCTCCGCTGGTGATCCACGCAGCCGGAGCCCCGATGCCCTTGGCTATGTGGGCGCTGCCCTTCTCGATGAGGTCCCACATGTTGCAGTAATATTCGTTGGCCTCATCCATGGCCTTGAGGACCGTAGGGCTCAGGGTGCTGCCGCCGAGCCGTGTCAGATGGAAAGCCGCGTTTATGACGCGCTTGACGCCGTACCTACTGTAGATGCTCATAGTGGGTTACGTGGAGGCTTCCCGATAAAACTGTTGTGAGGGGCTAAGCCTCCCGCCTGAGGAAGTCGCCGATGTCGAAGAGGTTCCTGATGATGTGCCTGTCCCCGGCCGTCTCGTATCGCCCGTACCCGACGCAGCGGCCCCCGTACACGACGAGGTAGTGGGCCCCCAGAATAAGCTCGGGCTCCGCCTTCTCCACGCTCTCCTCGAACAGGTCCCTGCCGCATGCGAAGAGCCACGCCGCGTCTCGCCCCACGTGGACCTTGCGGGTGCCGGGCTCTCCCGCCAGTGCCTCCAGGAGCGGGGCGCTGGGCTGGAAGAGGCGGCGGTCCCTGCCCAGGTACCTGCCCGCGTAGACCAGTCCCTTCCTAGCCTTCAGCCCGTCCCTCAGTGTGGGGCTCAGGGTGAAGTATTTGTCGTTGATCCTGACGACATCCGCCTCCTCCT
>DASWLJ010000366.1:0-4053 GCA_036396185.1 Bathyarchaeia archaeon
GGGAGCTTCGGCGCCGCCCTCCAGTACTTCACGGGCAGCAAGGAGAACAACGTGAAGCTCCGCACCATGGGCGTCAAGGCGGGGTTCAAGCTCAACGAGTACGGGCTCTTCAGGCGGGGCGACGACAGCCTGGTGGAGGCCGAGGACGAGGAGCGCATCTACGAGGCCCTGGGCATGGACTGGATGCCGCCTGAGCTGAGGGAGAACACGGGGGAGATCGAGGCGGCCATGGAGCACAGGCTGCCAAAACTTGTAGAGCTTAAGCAGGTGAAGGGCGACCTACACGTCCACACGGACTGGAGCGACGGAACTGCGTCCATCAGGGAGATGGCTGAGAAGGCCAAGGCCATGGGCCTGGAGTACCTGGCCATCTGCGACCACACGAAGAGCCTGGGGATAGCCCGGGGCCTGGACGAGGAGAGGCTACTAGAGCAGCTCCGCGAGGTCAGGAAGCTGAACGATGAGCTGGACGGCGTCAGGTTACTGGCGGGGACAGAGTGCGACATCCTCAGGGACGGAAAACTGGACATAGCAGACGAGGTGCTGGGGGAGCTGGACTGGGTCGTCGCCAGCGTCCACAGCGGCTTCAAGCAGGACGAGGAGACCATGACGAGCCGCGTCGTGGAGGCCATCTACAACGAGCACGTATCCACCATAGGCCACCCCACGGGACGTCTCATAGAGAAGAGGATCCCCTACACCATCGACTTGGACAGGGTACTGGATGCGGCGGCGGAGCAGCGGGTCTGCATGGAGATCAACTGCTTCCCCGATAGGCTGGACCTGAGCGACGTGGACAGCAGGAGGGCGGCCGAGCGGGGAGTCAGGCTCACGCTGGGTAGCGACGCCCACAGGGACACGGAGATGGAGTTCCTGGGCCTAGGGGTCTCAGTGGCTCGGAGGGGCTGGCTCGGCCCCGGAGACGTTGTGAACACCCTGCACGCGGAGCAGGTTCTCCGCCTCAGAGGCTAGGCTTCCAGCCATGTTGTTGCATAGCTCATATAAGCGGATCAACGTGGGTCGATGGCTGCTTCGACGGGCGTCTACTCGCCCAGGCTGGGGACCAGCCTCTCCAGCCACCCGAAGAGGAAGTCCCTGCTGGGCTTCCAGGTGACTGCTACACAGAATATGATGCTGCCTACCACTATCAGAGCCGAGGCAACCACGCCCCCCAAGGTGCTCTCCAGGCCCGTGTAGACGAGGCCCCCCACCACGGCGCCGACGGTGTATAGGGTGGTCTTGCCCACGAGCTCGACTGCCAGCAGGCCCTTGAAGGGGAGCCTCCTGGACCCTGCGAGGAGCACTATCGGGATGTCGGGGAGCGGCGTTATTGATACGAGGAGCACCGCCCACAGCCCGTAGCGCCTGATCCAGCGCGCGATCCTGTCCTCGGCCCCCGATGTGGGCTCAAGTGATTCGGCTACGCTCCAGCCAAGGAAGTAGGTGGTGAGCTCGCCCAGGGCGGCGCCGCAGCCTGCCGCTGCGCCCAGCACAAGGGGGTGGTAGACCGAGGCGAGGGGCAGGAACAGGGGTATGAACATGTCGCGGGCGACCACCGTGAGGTGGCTCAGCAGGGAGGCTATGAAGACGCCGGCCAGGCCCAGCTGGCCCAGGCTGCCGCCGTCCTGCATCAGCCTCCAGAGCAGCAGGCCCGAGATGGCCGCTGTGGCCACCACTGCCAGTATGCTTAACCAGCCTCTCCTGTTCATGGTGTCAACTCGGTTAGGGTTCAGATCACTGCTCGGAATAAAAGGTTAGACCCTGGGGGCTACGTCCCTCATGAACGCCTCCGTGGACTCGGCCTCCGAGCCGTAGGGGAACACTATGACGAAGTGGGTGGCGCCCAGCTCGGCGTAGCCTCGGATGATCTCGGCGGCCTCGCGGGGAGTCTTGGGCTCCCACTTCTTGGCGCCGCTGTACTTCTCGTAGGGGGCTGGCACGTGCCCCTTGACGCCCTCCAGGGCGAGGTGGAGCCCAACCGACTTCCTAATCCCGTTATAGTCCCTGCCCAGCTTGACGCAGCGCCGCTTCAGGACGTCCAGCCTCTCCCTGTAGGTTTCCAGGGGCGTGTTCCAGGCGAAGTTTACCATGTGGGCGTGCTTAGCCGAGACCCGTAGGAGCATGTCGCCGGTGCCTCCGACGACGATGGGCAGCGGGTTCTGGACGGGCTTGGGTGCGCTGACGCACTCGTCTACGCTGTAATGCCTGCCATGGTAGCTCACCCTGGGCTGGGTCCACATGCGTTCAGCGATCTCCAGGGCCTCGTCCAGCTGCCTGATCCTTGTGGACGCCGCTGGGAAGGGGATGCCGTAGGCGCTGTACTCCACCTCCTTCCAGCCGGCGCCGACCCCGTAGTAGAGCCTGCCGCCGCTTATGTGGTCTAGAGTGGCCGCCATCTTCGCCGCCAGGGCAGGGTTCCTGTAGCTCTGGCTGCTGACCAGGGTGCCCAGCCTCAGTGTCCCCGTGTCCCGGGCTAGGGCGGCCAGTGTGGTCCAAGCCTCTAGGCAGTTTACGTCCGCGGCGTCGGGCCGTATTAGGAAGTGGTCTGAGACCCATAGGGACTCGAAGCCGCTGAGCTCGGCGCGCTGCGCCGCGTCCCTGATATGAGCGTAGTTGTACCCGTACTGGGGCTCGATCTGCACGCCGTAGTCGATGCGAGTCAAAACTGTTCATGAATGGTTGGGCTCAGCCGAATATAAGTTGAAGTAAAAGGGGTTAGAGGGGCTTGCAGATGATCTCCTGGAGCTTCATGTCACGCATCCTGCAGCTCTCCGCGGCGACGAGCACCATGGCTGTGTCGGCTCCCGCGTGGCTGCCCGCGACGGCTACAACCTGCTTGCCGCTTGGCACCGCGTTGCTGTCCACGGCCATCATGGTGATCTCCACGCAGACCTTGACGCCCTGGCTGAACTGGCGGAGGAGGTTTGCGACGATGACGTTGGGGGGCGGCAGTATGTAGGGGAGCCTGGCCTCCAGGGGCTCCGTCTTCTCGGGGCGCTGGCGGCTCAGCCCGACGTCCACTGTGCCGGTGAGCACGTCTGTGCACGTGACCACCTTGACGCCCTGCTTCTCCAGCCTGGCGCGGAGCTCGTCGGGGAAGTTCTGGACGCCAGCCTTGCTGTAGCCGGTTTGGTGGGTGACTATGATGAGTTTGAGGCCGGTGCCCTTCATGATCTCTGCTGCCTTCTCGGCGCAGTACCCTGAGCTGCTGCTCACGAGGACCGTGTCTATGCCGCGCTCCTTGGCCGCCTCGGCGGCCAGCTTGATGGTTGCCTCCGTGTGCTCCTTGCCGGGGGCCTCCCAGATGACTGTCTTGCGTTCTACCATCCTGATCATCCCAAAAGTATGGATATGGTAGTGATCAGCCGTCTTAAACCTATGCTTAGACTATTCCGCTGGGGCCGTGGCTCTCCCTGTGGCCGACGACGGGTATCTGGGCGCCGCACTTCTTGCAGCGGTTGTCCTTGTCCAGGCTCCACCCGGTGACGGTGTAGCCGATGCGCTTGATCACGTGGGTTCCGCAGCTGGGGCATACGGTGTCCTCGTAGCCTCCTCCGCGGATGTTGCCAACGTAGACGTAGTGGGCGCCCTCATCCAGGGCGGCCTTCCGGGCTCTTATGAGGGTCTCCACGGGGGTGGGCGGCAGGTGCTGGAACTTGTGCATTGGGAAGAAGCGGCTCAGGTGGAGGGGCACGTCTGGGCTCAGGTGATCCACGAGGTAGCGGGCCATGCGCCGGGCCTCGTCCTCGCCGTCGTTGGTCTCGGGGATTATGAGGAACGTGACCTCCACGTGTACGCCGTGCTTGTGCATGTACTCTGTGGCGTCGAGGACGCTTTGGAGGTCGGCGGAGCAGTGCTTCCTGTAGAACTCCTCTGTGAAGCCCTTCCAGTCCACGTTGGCTGCGTCGATGGCGTCCACCATCTTGCTGAGGGCGGGTATGCTGATGTAGCCGTTGGTGACGAGGACGTTCTTGATCTCGGACTCGCGGGCGAAGCGGGCGGTGTCCTCAACGTACTCCAGGTTGATGAGGGGCTCGTTGTACGTGTAGCTTA
>DASWLJ010000367.1:0-2075 GCA_036396185.1 Bathyarchaeia archaeon
GTGCAGGTCCCTTCAGGCAACAGGGGGGTGCTGCTCACCTTCGGCAAGGTTGAGGACACCATACTGCCCGAGGGCCTCAGCTTCAAGATGCCCTTCACCCAGAGCGTCGTCTTCATGAACGTCCAGATACAGAAGGCGGAGTCCGTGGAGGCGACTGTCACAAAGGACCTTCAGGAGGTGTCGACCACGGTGGTGGTGAACTTCAGGCTTGACTCCACGCGGGTGAACGAGATATACAAGGACCTGAGGGAGGACTACGTGTCCAGGGTCATAGAGCCCAACATCGAGGAGAGCCTCAAGGCCACCACCGCCTTCTTCAGGGCGGAGGAGCTCATCACCAAACGCGCAGAGGTGAAGTCCACATTCGACGAGATACTGGACGAGAGGCTATCAAAGTTCAACATCGACGTGGTGACCGTGAGCCTCACCGACTTCCAGTTCAGCAAGACGTTCAGCGACGCCATCGAGGCGAAGGTGGTCGCCGAGCAGGACGCCCTCCAGGCCAAGAACAAGCTGGAGCAGATCAGGTACGAGGCGCAGCAGCTCATCATCCAGGCCGAGGCGCAGAAGAACGCCACCATAGCCAGGGCCCAGGGAGACGCGCAGGCCAGAATAATCGAGGCCAACGCCACGGCGGAGGCCATCAGGCGCATCACAGAGCAGATGACCGACGAGTACGCCCTGTACCTGTGGCTGAACCAGTGGGACGGCAAGCTCCCGGTGGTCTACACGGGGGACGGCCAGAGCCTCATCATAGACATAAGCCAGCTCACGAGAACGGACGACCAGGGGAGCCCCTAAAGGCCAAACCCCCATGAAGCCCGGTTTTTTCTTTCTCACCCGTGAAGCCCACAGGGACACCCTTCATTTAGGCGCGGCCCCGAACCAGGCCATTAACGGACCATGCCGTTATAGGGATCAGGTGCACACTCAGTAGACAGGTTGAACGCATGCGCATCGACGTTATCATGCTGATATCCGGCCTCCGCGAGGAGAACACGAGAAGAAGGGTCAAGGCTCTCCAGTCCTACGCGTCCCCCGGCACCGACGTGCGTATGGTGCAGACTCGGAACGCCCCGCCGTCCGTGGAGTCCCTCGCCGAGATGGAGCTGGCAGCCCCCGGCATCCTCGAGAGGGCCGTGAAGTCCGAGGAGGAGGGGGCCGACGCCGTCGTCATCTGGGGAGGCCACGACCCCTCCATGGTTTCGGCCAGGGGCCTGGTGAGCATCCCCGTGGTTGCGCCGGGCTCCGCGTCCATGCACGTGGCGTCCATGCTGGCCGAGAGCTTCAGCCTCCTGGTGCAGCTCCCCGAGGTGACGGGCCTGGCCTGGAGACAGATCAGGGACTACGCCCTGGAGCCCAAGTGCGTCGGCGTCTACCCCGTGGACATACCAGTGCTTGAGCTGGGGAAGCCTGAGAGCTACCCCGCCGTCAAGGAGACCGTGCTGGAGTCCATAGAGGACGGCGCCGACGCCGTGTGCTTCGGCTGCATGGCCCTCAACGACCACGTGGACAGGCTGACCGAGGAGCTGAGGGCGGAGTACCCCGGCGTGGTCATAGTCCACCCCGGGAGGACCGCGATCAGGGTGGTGGAGACGCTCGTGGGGCTGGGGCTGACCCACAGCAGGCTCAGCTACCCTAAGCCGCCTAAGCCCATCAGGTTCCCGTGACGGACAAGCGTCCAGCGTCTCCATAACCGATCCTCATCCGTCAGCACCGTTCAGTAAAACGCTCTATAACGCCTAGAGTGAACAATCTATCTGACATGTCAAGGCAGATCGTTCTGGTCTTCGTCGGCTTGGCGATAATCCTGGGCGCAGCCGCGTACATCTACCTCAGATCGGTTCAGGAGCCGCAGCCGGTCCAGCTTGAGGATTATTGGCCCACTGAGGGGTGGAGGTCGGCGGAGCCCGCCGACCTGGGGCTGGACGCGTCCCAGCTCAGCTCCATGGTGGACCACATAAGGCGCGACATACCCACCATCGACAGCGTCATGGTGGTCCGCCACGGCTACGTGGCCGTGGACGAGTACTTCGGCTCATTCACGTCCGAGCAGAGGCATAGGATATTCAGCT
>DASWLJ010000368.1:0-2363 GCA_036396185.1 Bathyarchaeia archaeon
TGCTGCACCGTTTAGCCATCTCCGCTAATTCATGGAAATTTACGAGTGTGACGTTTATCTCGGGATCCAGGTCGGCCTCGGTGTAGCCCTTCCACTCGAGGCTCTCTCTGAGGGCGTAGACGCCGGCCAGGTCCGACATCACCTTCAGGTAGTCCTTCAGGCTGCTCTTGTAGAGGGCCTCGGGGCGCAGTATCTCGACGCCGTCGTCCACGAAGACAAGCCTCGGCGGGTAGTCCATCCCCAGCATCGCTGCGGAGAGCCTCAGACCCTCCTCGACCCTGGCCCCGGGTATGAGGCGCTTCCGCATGATGAGCATCGTCTCCCCCATAGGCTCACCCCATGAACAGCGTCCTGTCGCACTCCTGCATCAGCGTTACCACCTCGGCTAGGCTGGTCACCCTGGCCCCCTTCACCATGTCCTCCTGCTTTACGCCGCTGTACTCGCAGGCCGTGACGCAGGCCAGCATCTCGGCCTTGAGGTCGCGGAGGACGTTATGCTCCAGGAGCAGCTTCACCGACTCCTCGTTGAAGAACACGGTGACCCTGTGCCGCCTCTTCTTGGCGGCGTTGACGACGCCCCTCATGTGCCTGAGCATGCGCGGGTTGGAGATTATGAGCAGGAGGTGCAACGTATCGCCGCCCATGAATCTAGGTTTCCCCCGCTTAACGGTTTCCATTGTTCAATGGACTAGAACAGGGGCGGCGGGGTGTTCAAATGCCTAGGATTATAATGGCTTAGCACCACGGTATGATCAGTGAAATGTGATGCTTCCAACCATGCATGTGTCCTTTGACACCAAGAAGCTGGTCAGCTTCGCCCTGGTGGCCTTCATGTTCGGCGGCCTCCTGGGCACCGCCCTCTGGAACTACGGGGGCGTATATGTGCCCACCCTCAGCCTGGGCGTGGGCTTCGGAAACATGCGCCAGTTCGCAAGCGTGGACGAGCTCAAGGAGTTCCTCGAGGAGAACTCGGCGCAGTCCATTGGCAACGGGTGGTTTACGGTCGATTCCGTAAGGATATACTTTGATGCAGCCAAGTCGGCGTCTCCGACGTCAGTGACGGGGCATGGCTTAGCCGTGGTGGAGTCCGGCGGAGCTCAGGTGGACTACTCAGCCACCAATATCCAGGTGGAGGGCGTGGACGAGGCCGACGTTGTGAAGACCGACGGCGACTACGTATACGTCGTCAGGGATCGCACCGTCATCATCGTGAAGGCTCACCCAGCCGAGGAGGCCCGAGTCGTCCACAGGCTCAACGTCAGCCAGCCCGTCAGTGACATCTACGTCTCCGGGGACAAGCTGGTGGTGTTCAGCTACATGCCCAGGTTCTGGCACTACGACGAGGCCGGCAGGACCATCGCCCCAGACAAGGAGAAGGCCCGCGTCACGGTCTACGACATAAGCGACAGGGCCAGCCCCTCTAAGGAGCGCGACCTGTCCGTGGACGGCTACCACTACGATAGCCGCCTCATAGGCGAGTACCTCTACTTCATAATAACCAGCGGCGCCTACCTAGAAGATGGCGAGGTGGTGCTCCCAGTCATAAAGGACGGTAAAACCTGGTGCGCGGTCCAGGCAGAGGACATCTGGTACCCCAACGCCACCAGAGGCTGGATGGACTACTACACGGTCACCTCACTGAACATCCAGGACCCAGAGTCCCAGATGAGCTCAGAGACGTTCCTCCTAGACGGCGGCACAACCCTCTACGTGAGCCTCGACAACATGTACATAGTGGGCCAGAGGTGGTGGGGCAGGGACTCCGAGATAACCAAGATCGGGATCAGCGAAGGCTCCATAGTGGGCCGGGGTAACGCCACAGTGCCGGGCTACGTCCTCAACCAGTTCAGCATGGACGAGCACGAAGGCTACTTCAGAGTCGCCACTACCAGCCATAACTGGAGGACGGGGGCAGAGGGCAACAACGTCTACGTCTTAGACGAGGAGATGAAGACCGTGGGCCGCCTGGAGAACCTGGCCCCCGGCGAGGAGATATACTCGGCGCGGTTCATGGGGGACCGCTGCTACCTTGTCACCTTCAAGAAGGTGGACCCCCTCTTCACCATCGACCTCAGCGACCCCGAGAACCTCAGGGTCCTGGGCAAACTCAAGATACCCGGCTACAGCGACTACCTCCACCCCTACGACGAGAACACCCTCATAGGCGTCGGCAAGGAGACCTAGGAGGCCGAGGAGGGCGACTTCGCCTGGTACCAGGGCGTCAAGATAAGCCTCTTCGACGTCAGCGACGTGGAGAACCCCCGGGAGCTGGCCAAGATAGAGATAGGCGACAGGGGCACCGAGAGCCCGGCCCTCTACGACCACCACGCCTTCCTGTTCAGCAGGGCCAGGAACCTGCTCGT
>DASWLJ010000369.1:0-3850 GCA_036396185.1 Bathyarchaeia archaeon
ACGAGCAGGGGCAGGTACTCGTAGAGAGTCCTCTTAGCCATCCCTATAGCGTCCATGATCTCGTTCCTTGAGAAATCGTTCCTAGGGTTATCTATAAAGAAATCCAGCAGCCTCAACTGAGGAGTGGAGCCGAACACCTTGAGAAAAACCGACTGATACTCATCACTGTAGAGAGAGTGACTCTGCATGTTCCTGTTCCTCCAGTATACACTCCAGTATACACCAAAGTATATAAGGGTGATACCTTTAAAGGTGTAGTAAGTGAACCAATGTGGCTCCCCGCGACATGAGCCTTGAAGAGATCAAGGCCGAGGTCTGTTGGAAGCTCAGGAGGCGTAACTGCTGGGGAGCCAAGTACCTACCATCAGACTCCCTGGTGGACTGGCTCGGAAAACTTGTCAAGGACGACGGAAAGAAGGTACGCGCCGCCATAGACCAGATGGTAAAAGAAGGCATCCTCATATCTCATAAGAAAGGCCGCACAGTCTCCCTGAACCCCCGAAGAGTCCGCGAGATAGAAGCCCTGATAAAAAATCAATCAGCTACGTGACACACCATTATTATGCTTAGTAAAAACCGTTTTACGCAGTACATATGAGGACCGCCACGACCCAGATCAGGCACTACGCCAAATCCGGCGCCAGACTCTACATCCCACAGAGGCTCCTGGACCACCCAGAGTTCCCCTTCATGGACGACGAGACACTGAAGGTCGAGATACTGGACGATAAGCTGGTGCTGTCCAAGCCCGAGTGGTGGGAGATGCTGGACTGGAACCAGATGCCCCAGGTGTGGAGAACCCTGCCCGAGGAGATCAAGGTAAAAGTACGGGAAGCCGGATTAGCGCCTAAGAAAGACTGCTGACGCCACGGATGAACCCGAACCTAAATAAAAGGATATTAAACAGCCACACCTTTTATCTTCCTATGAAGATTCACCCAGACACCTTCGGCCTCTACCTCACGGACGCCCACAGAGGCAGAAACGTCACACACATCATCGAACGCGACGACGGCCACATCAACGCCAACCCCAACAGCACCCACACATACTTCTCAAGCCACCACGACTGGCCCCAGCCCGAGCAGCAAGCCATAGCACACGCCCAAGGCACAGTCCTCGACGTCGGCTGCGGCGCAGGCCGCCACAGCCTCTACCTCCAGGAGCAGGGCCACCGCGTACTCGCCGCCGACGTCTCACCCCTCGCCGCCCAAGTCGCCAAGGAGCGCGGCGTCAAACACGCCGTCGTCGCCGACGCCGACACCATAGCCCCAGACGAGAGGATCGACACAGTCCTCCTCCTAGGCAACGGCCTCGGCGTCCTCGGCACCCCCCAGAACGCCAAAGCCCAGCTCACCAGGTACCACGGCTTCACAGGCGACGAAGCCACAATAATAATGGACACCGTCGACCCCCACGCCACCACCAACCCCAGCCACACAGCCTACCACAGGAGAAACACCCGGAAGGGCCTCCTCATAGGCCAGATAAGGCTCAGGCACAGACACGAGACATACGCCAGCCCATGGTTCCCCTTCTTCATGGCCAGCCAGGACGAGGTCCGCGGCATACTCCAAGGCACCGGCTGGCACATACAGGAGACCATCGCAGCCGGCGACCCACACTACTGGATGATAATACGGAAGGACTGACCCCGAAGCCATGCCGGGGCAGCCTAGTAGAAGTAGGCGTACTGCACCAGGTCCTCCCCCAGGTACTCCAGCCGCAGCGTAGCCTCCTCCGTGAAACCCAGAGCAGCGCACAGGCCCCTCATGGCCGAGTTCCACGGCCTCACGGACAGCTTCAGCTTACCCGCCCCACACCCGCCGGCGTACTCCACCGCGTCACCCACAAGCATCCTCCCCAGGCCCCTCCCCCTGAACCCCTCGTCCACGGCCACCAGGTGCAGCTGAGCCGGAGCCTCCACGGTGGCGTCCGTCAGCAACGCGAAGCCCACGGGCGAACCACCCACCACGGCCACAGTCAGCCGCACACCCGGCCTGGAGCCGCGCTTAACGAAGTAGCCGCCGTCGAACGACGGCATACCCCGCCTCACCTCGTCCCCGAACGCGTCGTTGGCTATCTCCGCCAGCCTCGCCTCGTCCCCCGTCTTGAACCCCCTCACCTCGGACAAGCTTCAACCCACCATGAAGTACTCGCATCAGGATATATGCTTGAGGGACGCGCACTGGAAGCCCCCCGCGGCTACATACCCCGGCTAGGTACCCTGGGCACCATGCCACCGAACCAGTCCCCGGGTTGGTACCCAGGCTTCACAACCGTTAAGAATCGCTGAAGCCCCCCAACGAAGGGATAAACGATGAAAAGGAGAGCAGTGGCACCCGTCCTCGTCACCCTCATAGTGCTGGTCCTCGCGCTGGCCCTGGGCGGCTCGCTGCTGCCCATGCGCAGCGGCAGCCTCGTACCCCTGGCGTACGCCACGGAGACCCAGCTCACCAAGAGGCCCGGGGAAACCGTGAACTTCAAGGTCAAGGTCATGAACACCGGCACAGAGGCCACCGGGTACATCGTTGTAGTCAAGTACGCGGAGCACGGCACGGGCGCCTGGGAGACGGCGGCCGAGGCCGAAGCCACGCTGGAGCCCGGCGCGTACACGCACCTGGAGCTGGGCGGCCTCGAGGTCACCGGCGAGATGGCCGGCAAACACTACGACGCGCTGTTCCTGCTGCTGGACGCAGAGTCCGGGGAGACCCTGGACCAGGCAGCACTCGAGAAGGCGTGGTACGTTGAGGAGCCCATAGTGGCGGGCAGCATCGTGGCCAAGTGGGTCTACTAGGGGCGGGCGGTGGGGGTAGGCTGGAAACGACGGGTCACTAGTGTCAGGTTCGCCCAGGTCTGTTACAGATTTGCGATCAACAAACCCTTTTTAACGTGACGATTAGGAGCCGCTCAGAGATATATAACCAGTGAAAAAACCATGGGCACGGCAAGCCACGAGCCTATCCAGGGTGCCACAACCCCAGACAATGATCACGACACATGGGCATCGCGGCACCCAGGATACAGACGCTCGCCTCGTTTGAATGAGCAGGCAATCAACGTTTAGCATGGAGGGTCGAAGAGACGAGGCTCGGGATGGAATCAGGAGAGGCCCAGTACTCGAATCAGGAGACGAAGTGCCTAGGGGAGATGAAGCAGCAGGAGAGGTACGTCACGGAGCTGGACGGGCGCGAAGGGTACACGGTGTCCGATCTAGGTGGAAAGGCCTTCAACCTGAACAGGCTCGTATCCATGGGCGCCAGGGTCCCCCGAGGCTTCGCGGTGAAGACAGGGGCATACAGGGCTTTCACGGAGCAGCGCGGGCTGCGAGACGCCATAAAGAACTTCATGGAGAAGTCCAAGTCTCTGACCCCAGACGAGTTGCGGCCGGAGACCGAGGGCCTCAGAAGACTATTCCTCACGCATCCGGTTCCGGGGGGCATCCTCGAAGAGATTATGGCATCGTACAGCAGGCTCCTGGATGACACGGACTCGACAGAGGTCAGCGTCCGGTCCTCCGCGACGTCGGAGGACCTGGCCGAGGCCAGCTTCGCGGGCCTCCACAGCACCTTCCTCAACGTATCCGGCTTGGAGGAGGTGCTGTCATCGATCAAGGGGTGCTGGGCGTCACTGTGGAGCCCCGAGGCCGTCTCGTACAGGGAGCGGTGCGGCTTCGACCACACGAGCGTGGCCATGGGGGTCGTCGTCCAGCTCATGGTCCCCGCTGATAGGTCCGGCGTCATTTTCACCTCCAACCCGGTGAACGACAGCAGAAGCGAGCTGGTGATCAACGCCGTCCGGGGCCTAGGGGAGAAGCTGGTCTCGGGCCAGGTCACGCCGGACGTGTACG
>DASWLJ010000370.1:0-6615 GCA_036396185.1 Bathyarchaeia archaeon
AAGCTATAGAGAAAAAGAGAGTTATTTTCATGATTGATGTACGGCACAATGGTTGATTTTGTCCACTCTAAAATAAAAAAAAAAGGTATTTGTATTTATTTTGTGATTTTAGTTTTTAAGTGTTGAATAATGTTTTGTACAGATTGTAATTCGTAAGATAGTGTATCTGCTTCTTTTGTCAGGTTTGTTTTGTTGATTCTTTCAAGTATCGTTGATTCCCTTGATTTCCATTGTTCTAAACAGTCTTTTAATGCTTCTTCAGGGTTCTTGTATAGGGTTTTGTTTTGTTTGCCTAGTTCAATGTTTTCTATTGAATTACCCCATTCGGATTCACAGTCTTCACAGATCCATCCATTTGGGCCTAAGTCATCATCTATAGGTGTAAAATCATCTAAGTATACATTATGTATATTCTTAGAGCCACATACTATGCATTGTTTAAACTTGTAGCAACATAGTTCTTTTTCTTCACTCAATTTTCATTTCTCACCTCCTACCATCCTTTAAGGATTGATAATGATGCCGAAAACTATACTCTGTTACTAGACTGCCAAAATAGCGTTAAAAAAGGTGATATTTTTAATGTGAAACTTGAAATCAGTATAGATTTTGGTAATCTGTTTTAAGGGAATCAAAGTCGTCCAGAATGACTTGTTTTATTTTGTCTCGGATCGATATCCATGATTCAGAGTCTCTATTTATTTCACTGAAGTACAGTCTGAGTGCGTCTTGTGTTCGTTCATCTGCATATAGCTCGTATTTTTCAAGTACATGGTATTGTACGGTTATTTCATTCAACCAATCTCTTGGATTAGATGAATCATAATCGAATCTATGGCATCTAGCAACTAATGGGGCATAGAAGTCTAGCTGTTCTTTGATTCGGTTTACTCGTACATCTAGTGTATGAAGATCATGGGATAATTTTCGATCTTTTTCTATCTCTTTGAGGGTTTGGATACGGTCAATATCTGCTTTCCGCATTTGGATGAATAATAGCATGATCATAAATGAGGTTAAGATTGCTGAGAAAGAATCTCCACGTTCAATTAAATACTCTGTTAATGTGTATTGTCCTTGTATTATCGCTGCTCCGATGAACATAAACGATATTATGATGAAGACCGTGTATGGTAAGAAAATCCATAGATAATCGAATGAATTCGCTTTACTTTCACTCATGTATGAAAATGATGTACTTGTTAGATTTATTAGTGTGGGTGCTTGATCCCTATTTTCTAAGTGCATATCTGTAAGTGATAGAGGCGATCGTTAGAACGATACTTTCACTCGACCCAGTACTTTTTGTGAATTTTATCTCTTTTCTTCTGTAGAAGATATGGCTATAGTTTACATCTGATCAAATGTACCCCCTTTATATCCACAAAGTCTTTTACAAATAATCTATGTTAAAACGTATAGGTTTACATGCTATCTATTAACAAATAGATATCAATTATAGGCTATGATCCTTTAGACCTTATAGTATATCTAGTCTCAACATTATGGACACTCAGTACAGCCATAGGATGATCTACCCCTTTACCTCATAGATTTGATAGGATCAGATGCATTTTGATCTATGCTGTAAATATAAAAATAGAAAAGGGATTTTTGTTTATCGTTAATGGTTTATTTTTTCTTTCTAATGATCTTTAGTTGATTCCAATCACTAATGTACTGATAGCCTTCACTGAGATACTTCACGTAATCCTCTAAGTTTTCACAGACTTTTACTAGCCATTCATCTGGATCAGATTCAAACCCATTGATCAGGTGTACATAGACCATTGTTGAGGATATTGATCGGTGTCCCAATTGTGATTGAACATACAACAAATCCTTAGTTTGACTGTATAGCTGAGTACCCCTGAAATGTCTCATAGATTTAAACGATATTCCTGTGATCCTAGGATTTCCTAGTTCCTTTGATATGGATAGCCTGGTTCTGTAGAAGAATCTGCTAAAGCTCCTAATGTCACTATCATCATTGTACTTGAACACATAGGAGCACTTAGATCGTAGGCATTGAATACGAGTGATTAGATTTTTAGACACTCGTATGATCCTAGCATTGCTACCTTTCAACGGATGATTGATGATCACCGTTTGACTATCAGGTTTAATATCAAACCATTTAGTATTCCATGCCTCATTCGGTCTAGCTCCTGTCTCCATGAGGAATTGAAGGAATACACTCTGTCTCTGAGGTAGAGCATCGAGCAATGCCTTTACATCTGATTCACTAGGTACGTTAGGAATTCTCCTCTGTCTCCTGTACCTAGGTTTACTCCATGAGAGACTGTGGTGTTTTACCCATCGATCATAGTGTATGCTGAGTTTTTCCTTCTGTCCATCAGTACAATCCCTAAAGGCTAATGCTTCCAGTACCTTCTCAGGATCATCCAGATCACAGACTTTAGCTAGTGCCTTAAGGCTATTCACAGCATCTCTAACAGTGAGTGGACGATACCCCTGCTTCCTTAGCCATAGATCATGCTGCTGTATGGCTACGATCTGCTCCTCATACCTTTTAGTGGTGTGAGTGGTAGGATTGGTGGGACCGGTGAGAATTGAACTCACGAACTCGCACGCCCCAGGCGCGAATCTTACCAAGCTAGACCACGGTCCCAGCCGCACACAAGATACCTCACCTAAACTTTAAACCTTACCATACCCCACAGACGCGGCCCATGCCGGCTCCAGCAACCCAGCCCAGCAGGCGGCTTGAGACGGCTTCGACGTTGAGGCATTCAGGACACAGCCAATAATTCGGCCACACGGCTTCTACACGACGACAGGCCTGGTTCCCACGGCAACAATCATAGCCCCAAACACGGACTCGCGCACCTCCACCTTCTCCCAGTGCCTCAACATGAGGCCCTTCAACGCGTTGTTGCTGGGCAGAAGATCATAAGTCTTGTACAGCAGGCTCCACGGGTTCCTGTAACCGTACCCTGCCCTCAGGCCGCCCATGATGGGCACCACGAACCGCATGTAGAGGCCCATGAACCCCCTGAACACGGGGTTATCCGGCTTGCCTATGTCCACGAGCAGAAACCTCCCCCCCGGAGCCGTGACCGAGCCCGCCTCGCTGAACGCCTTCGGCTTGTCCAAGGTGTCCCGGAGGGCGTACGAGGCTGTCACCAGGTCGAAGACGCCGTCCCTGAAGGGCAGGGCCTCGAACACGGCCCTGACGTAGTTGAAGCCGTGAGGGCGGTTCCTGGTCATGCCTGTCCGGAGCATCCTGTCCGAGAAGTCGAGGCATACGATGGGCCCACTGTGAACGGCGGAAACCAGTCTGCTGAAGTTACCTGGACCTGAGCCCAGTTCGAGGCCGACTCCGCGGCTGCCCTTAACCAGCCTCAGACCCAGACGGCGGCTCCTGTCATCCTGGTAGAGGGATATGACGTGGTTGACCGTCTCATACTCGCCGATGATCTCCTCCAACGCGTCCTCCACCTCGCCCCAGACCGTCAAAGCAGTTCATCGCCTCGCCGCTTGCCTAAACTCTCCGCTAAGCGATCAGGGTACTGTAAACCAGGTTCATGGCCTCCCCAAGGGTGAGGAGAACCCCGAAGTGGAGTGCGAGCTGGGCCGTGATCATGTCGGACGTGGGGGGCACCTTCTCGCTGAACGCCTTCGCTATCCCGTAGGCCTCGGGTACGCTCAAGAACGCGATGGCGCTGAAGGGCGAGAGGACCCCAGCCAGCATGAGCGGAACGACGACTACGTAGGCCGACGCTAGGAGAGCCTTATAGTACGTCACCCCCTGCCGCTCCGTCTTGCTGGTGGTCACCGTGGATATCCCCACGCTGGCGTCGAAGCTCCTGTCGCGGATGTTGTTCGCCAATAGGACCAGGGCGACCAGCAGCCCTATGGGAACCGAGGCCTCCATGGCCGCCAGGGAAACAACGCCTGTGAGGGCGTAGAAGGCTCCCCCCACCATGAGGGGCCCGTAGGCCAGGAATACGCATATCTCCCCCACGGAGTGGTGCTTCAGCTTCACAGGGTCGGCCGTGTAGAAGACCCCCAGGACGACCCCCAGGGCCGTGAAAGCCAGCACCGGTAGGCCCCTCAGCCACGTCAGGTACAGGCTGATGGCCAGCCCCACCCCGTAGAGGGCGAAGACCACCCTCTTGTAGGCGCCCCTGTCCACCTCCCCCCTGAGGAGGGGGTGGGGCCGGTACTCGGAGGTGGGCGCGTTCACGTCCACGCCGTGCTTCACGTCGTACCAGTCGTTGGCCATGTTGGCCGCCATGTGGGCGATGAGGAGGCCGGCCATGACGAGGATGAAGACGGGGACGCTGAAGCCGCCGCTGGCGTACGCCAGTATCCCTGCCAGGCAGGTGGAAACAAACGTCATCACCAACGACCAGGGACGCGTGGCTATGAACCACGTCTTCAGCGACATGGGTCTGGTCTAACACGTATCGATGAATAAATGTTTTCTCAGCTCAGGGGGAGGAACACGAATATGAGCTCGGTCCAGACTATGTGAGACACCGCTATAGTCCCGAAGGACCCCGTGTGTTCGTAGAGTACACCCCAGTAGAGGCCGGCTACGAGCGCGGCAAACACGAGCGGCGCGTTAAGGGTAGGTAGATGTATCAACGCATAGGCAAGCGTCGACAGGATCAGCCCCTTTTTCTTACCTCTGCGTGCTACGAGCGACCTCTGGACGTATCGCCTCCAGAAATATTCCTCGCAGACGCTGGTGAATACGAGTACCGGAGCCGCGAAGTAAGGCTTCGAGCCGCCTCCCAACAGGTAGACGCTGGCTGCACCCTGCTCCACGAAGGGCCTGAATACGCTGAAGCCGATGTGGAAGACGGAATAGAGGAGGCCCCCTGACAGAACCCCCCTCACCAGCGTGGGCCTGTCCAGCTTGAGGTCTCCACTGGGGGCGACCCCAAAAAATGATGCGTAAAAGGCCAACGCGGCCGCAGCGAATGTGACCCGCAGCCAGAAGCTGCCGAGGATACCCGTGAGAAAAACGATGCACCAGAGGAGGAAGGCCAAGCCCACCCCCGTGGCCAGCGATGCTTCGTCACGGAGAGCAGTCAACGTGTCTCGCCGAAGATGGGGTACGAGCGTGTTTCAACCTTGCCATAAGGGGGCGAAAAAAGGTGCTGAGCCTCGTAGAGTACGCTGCTGGATGCCTCTACTCTCACGCCGAATCTCTTGATGACCCTAAGCCGCATAACGTTAGAATTCTGGAGAAGCCCTCGTCTGTCTGAGCCCTTTTATAGTCAGTCAAAGCCTCGATGAGTTTGCCCCGGTCAGGTAAAGGAGTAAGGCCCCTCAACAGACTCGAGAATCCCTGGTTAAGGAACATGCTCTGTACTGCAGCGGTCACGTTCTGTGACCTCCGGTTGAGGCTGGCCGACTCGAAGTCGATTATCCTCGGGCCGTCCTTGGACACGATGAAGTGGCGGCGGACCCTCGTCAACTCCCCGTGGTCCAGTCCTGCCTTGTCCAAGCTTCTAGTCTGGCGGAGCAGCGTCCCGAGCAGACGCCTGAAGTCCTCGGGGGGGCCCTCATAGGTTTTCACCCAGTCCCCCAGGTAGGGCCCCTCCAGCAGCTCCATGACGATGAAGTCCCTTGAGAAGGCGTAGAGCCTGGGCCCAACCCCTGCCTCGTTGGCCCGTCTGAGGTACTCAGCCTCGTCCATCAGTGTGAGCCTGTCAGCGTCCGTGCGCCTCGCCTTTAAGGCGGCCTCCGCGCCCCTCCAATTGCACATGATGACAACCCCGACATGGCCCTTGCCCAGGACCCTGTTCCCCAGGATGCCGTGGCGGCCACCCAGGGCAACGGCCTCCACGCCAAGCCCCCGCAGCTGCCTGAGCCTGTCGGAGGCTGCCTCCTCGTCGTAGGCGGGCCAGCAGATGAATGAGCCAGCCTTTGTGCCGAGCAGCCTGTCCAGAGGCACGTACTCAGTCAAGCCAGAACGGCCGCCCCTTCAGGAACCAGTAGAGGTGGTCGACGAGGCCGCCCTCCAGGTAGGGCCCGATCTCCCGGTTGAGGAGGAGCCTGTGGTGCTGCAGCACCTTTATGGAGAGGTTGCGGCTCACGCCTACACCTCTGCCGCCGTCCTCCAGCAGATGGGACAGCAGCGCTCTTACCTCCGTGAACTCGCGCCTCGAGTACACCGCCCACCTGCCGTCCTCGACGCCCGGCCCCGCCACCGTCGCCTCGGCGGCCAGGTGCGCCTCCATGAACCTCTCCGAGTCCCGGGCCAGGCCCACGGGGGGCCCCCACCTCTTGGCCACGGGCGGCAGCTCCCCGGACTCCACCCTGAAAGCGAAGACGTGGCGCCTCTCCTCGTCGCTCCAAGCGGTGGACGCCAGCACCTTGAAGTCGCTCGCCTCCAGCTGCCTGTGCAGCGCCTCCCTGCTCTTATGTATCTGACCCCACAGGCTGTCGGCCACCTCGGCTCTGCTCTCCTCCACAACCAGGAACGCTACGTCCGTCGATCCGTCCAGGAGCCCCAGCACGTCCTCCCTCGTGGGCTTCACCTTGGGCCCCCAGAAGAACTCCTCCCTGGGCTCCACAGTGAACCGCCTAGCCGCCGCCACCAGGGTCCAGAACGTGTCCGAGGTCACCGCCGACGCC
>DASWLJ010000371.1:0-11538 GCA_036396185.1 Bathyarchaeia archaeon
CGAGTACGGTGAAGGCACCAAGTATGTGCTCACGGGCCAGGGCGGCCAGTTCCTAAACGCGTTGAAGACAGTGAAAAAGTACCTGGAGGAAGAGGAGTAGCTAACGCACTCCTCCGCCGCCGCCCCCGAAGCCGCCTCCGCCTCCGAACCCGCCGCCGCCCCCGCCGCCTCCTCCTCTTCCGCCTGAGCCTCCCCTGCTGGGGATGACCGCAGTGGTTATGGGTCGGAACATGTAGTACATGATGGGCGCGAAGGCTGCGGCCACGTAGGGTATCTTGTGCTCCTGCATGGCCTCGGCCACCTTCTCACCGACGCCGAGGCTCGTCCCGTATATGAGCCATGTGCCCCACATGTGGATGTCCTCTGTCCCGTAGCGCTGTAGCTGGCTGAAATCGCTCAGGTGCCTCTTGAAGGCGTCCCACTCCAGCTTCTCCTTGTAGGCGTCCTCCTTCCACCTGCCGAAGAGGGTGCTGGGGAAGACCAGCGCCACGATGCTCTGGATGAATGGTATCACGGCGTAGCCCATGGCCGCGAAGAGGAAGCTGTAAACGTAGGGGTTCCCTATGAGCATGAAGACGGGGACGAAGAACAGGACGATGGACAGTACGACCATGGGCAGTATCTTGGGGCGCCCGTTGTAGGTGAAGGAGTCGGAGAGCTTCCTGTTCGCACCTGACGTTATCTTACTGTACTCGCTCTGCAGTCTCTGGACCTTCGCGGTTATTGTGTCGTCCTTCCCCACAGCCTGAGCCAGGCCCCTCAGGTGCTCGGTGTTCACCTTGCCGTTGACGGAGAGGCTTTTGAGGAAGCCCATCACCTTCTTCTCGTACTTGTCCAGGCCCTTCTCGTCCAACAGCTCTACGATCAGGTCCTCCTTCCCCGTCATAGTGATCCTGATCTTCTTGTTCTCGTTGAGCTCCAGGAGGGTGGCGTAGAGGCCGTCGTCGTCGAAGTCCCTGGCATCGTTCTTGAAGATGAGGTTCACCAGCCAGGGCTTCCTGCTGGGGTTGGGCACGGTGCTCAGGTACGTGGGCACGGTGAACTCCTTCTCCTTCCCGAAGCGAGTGTAGAGCACGTAGAAGATGGCGGGGAACGCGAACCCCGCCAGCCTGTTAACCCACATCACCCCAGATGCGGCATAATACTGGAGGTTGTACCACATGTTGGCGCTCTCAGTCGTAGCGCGCACGTCCGGCACGTACGTCTCGAAGCCCTCGAACTGGTGGTTTTCCGTCATCAGCATCTCTACCTCCAGTAGCTCGTTCTCGGCCGCGGAGCCCTCCAGGACGATGGCGTCGGGCCTGTCAACCCTTGTAAGCGTGGGCGGGTGAGGGTAGAGCTCCTCGATGTACGAGGAGCCCATGAGCTTGATGTAGACCTTCTCGTAGCGGATGTGCTCGCTGGCCAACATCAGATTCAGGTGCCAGTCATTAGAGTCGTACTCTATGGGCGGCCTCACATTGTAGACATATACTACCCGGTAGGTTCCAGGCTGGTAGTAGTTAGGATTAAAGGCCCCAGTCTCGTTGTCGTAGGCCATGGAGTCGATGGTGTAGTACTCCGACCCGTACTGCTGGGCTCCGTTCAGCATGTGAACTATGCCCTTATTATCCTTGATATAGGCAACCGTTCCTGGGGGGTTGCTGACGGAGACTAGCTCAATATGGGCGTAGTTCACGCTTGAGACGACCAGTGGGGCTTTCCAGTTCCTATATAGGAAGCGTTTACCCTCAACGTTGATTCTGTACGTTAAGTCCTCCACGAGGGTGCCGTTGGGGGACAACGTGGCCACGTACTCGCTGACGTAGGCATCTTCAGTGGAGAAGTCTGGAATCATCGGGGGTAGAACCAGTCCCAGGATGGCCAGACCCAGCGCAATAGCCAGGAACCTGGTCAGCTGCTTCGTCTCAGCCATCTGGGTTCACCGAGACATCCGGCGGCTTCTGTATGGCTTCTTCGAACTCCAGGTAGCCCAGCTTCGTTGCCTTCATGGCGCCCGCGACGAAGTTGCTGGGGAAAACGTCGATCATCGTGTTGAACTCCTGCACCACGTTGTTGTAGGTGTACCTGTGGCGGGCTATCTCGTCCTCCACGCCCACGATGGCCTCCATGAGCTTGGTCACGTTCTCGCTGGCCTTCAGGTCAGGGTACGCCTCGGCCACGGCCAGCAGGTTGTTCACTATCTCGCGGCTCTTCTTGTCGATGTCGTTGAGGCCGCTGGCCCCCGCGTCACCGACGCCGGCGCGGAGCCGGGCGATGCTCTCGAATATCTCCCGTTCGTGCTTAACGTAGCCCTTGACCGCGCCCAGAAGCTGCTCCACCATATCCAGGCGCTTCTTCAGGGCCACCTTTATCTGCCCCATGTTCGCGTCCGCCGCGTTCCTGTACTTCACGAGCCTGTTGTACACGTTGACGAGCTCCCAGAGGAGAGCCAGCAGGACGCCGATAAGAATATAGTATATCGTCTCCAAACAGGTCACTGACTCCTATCCCGCCCCGAGGGATTTAAACCCACGGGGCGCAGACTCTAAATCGCCGCGGCCCCAGTGTCATACGGTGTTGACTTGACCGATTACAATAACCTCACGTGGTCTGAGGTGGAGAAGCGGCTGAAGAAGGACAGGTTCGTGGTCTTCCCCACGGGCAGCGTGGAGCAGCACGGCCACCATCTGGGCGTGGGCGCCGACTGGATACAGGCAGACGAGATAGCGCGGAGGGTGGGCGAGAAGTCTGGGGCGCTGGTGCTGCCGACCCTGTGCTACGGCGTCTCGGGGCACCACAAGGAGTTCCCGGGGGTCCTCACGATGACCTTCGACACGTACAAGCGGGTCATCCTGGAGGTCCTTGAGAGCCTCAACAGGTACGGTGTTGAGAAGGTCCTCTTCGTGAACGGCCACGGCGGCAACGCGGCGGCCATCACGGAGGCCGCCAAGGAGGCTAGGGACCGGTACGGCATGCTGTGCGCCATAAGCCACTGGTGGGACATACTGGCCTCCGAGAAGATATTCGGGCACCCCGCGGAGCAGCACGCAGGTTACGCGGAGACATCCCTGACGCTCGCATCCAGGCCGGAGGCCGTGAGGATGAGCAGGGCCGTGGTGACGGAGACAAGGCAGGTGGACAAGGAGATACAGCTTCTGAGGGCAGGCGTCGCCCGGTTCAGGGGAGGGATCGTGAGGATACCGTTGCGGGTCATCGACGTGTCCGATACGGGCTCCATGACAGAGACACACCCCGACGAGGCCCACACAACCAGTGACTACTCCATGATCACCCCCGAGTTCGCCGAGGGGCTTATGGGTAAGGTGGTGGACTGGCTCTGCGAGTTCATACCGCGGTTCAAGGCGCTGGACCTAGGTGACCCGAAGAAGACCTACCCCTGACCCAGGTTTAGGCTGACATCAACCCAGTCGCCCTCAACCACGTCCAGGCCGCCGACTCGCCTCGGGATCGCCTTGACGAGGGGCCCCGCTACGGGTGTAAGGTAAAGTGACAGCCCCATCAATGGAACCTTCCCCAGAGTGAACCCGAACCCACCGCAGGTTCCCACGCATGATCCGGCGTGAATGGCACTCGCCTCACCCACCTTCACCCCTAGGAGTCTGATCGTGCCCACCCGAGGTTCATCCATGTGAACACCCATCCAGCCATAATAGGGGATGCCTCCGTCGAGCAAACCCCGGGCGCCCTCCACGTCACCCACGAGGCCTTGCGAAGAGCCGCAGAGCCGGAGGAGGGCAAACTCGGGCCTGCTCGCGACCACGCTCCCGGCGATCTCTGTAAGAGGCTCCGCGCTTGCAGGCTGGACCCGGCTCAGCTCGTAGCCTCCCCTGGCCCTCAAGGGGTCCAATGGGCTCCTCACCTCCACGTGGATGTGGGGAGACGTACCCCAGCCATAGTAGCCTGAGCGGAGGAGAACGCCGAGCTCATCGCCGACCCGGACGCGGTCACCCACACCGAGGATGGTGTCCACGTGCAGAAGCTTCAATGCGACAGACGGGTTCGACGGCGGCCTGACAAGCGTCACCACGTCATAGCCAGAGTCGACGAAACCTCTGCCAGTCGGTGCCCTGACCCTCCTGACCTTCAGCACCTCACCCTCGATAGGCGAGGGGGCGACCTCGCCGAACCACTGGCCGGGGTACACGTCGACGCCCGTCTGGGCCCTGTGCATGGGGTAGGGGCTGTTGAAGAAGCTGTACCTACCTCCCTCTGGACAGTGAACGTAGACTCCCTGGGACCCTGCCACCGGCAACATGGCGCTGCGACAAGTCCATGTGGCCGCCCCCATGTAAATGGTTTCCTGACGTTAAATAACGGTTTTAAATGGATGGACGCCTATTTGTGTTTGAGACCAATGGAGCCCGCTCTGAGGGGTATACTTGAGAAAGTCATAGACGACGAGCTTAGCGAAGACAAGCTCATCAGCAACTACCGCATCTTCGGCCAGTTCAGGAACAGTGGGCTGATAGACAGCGTTCCCAGCGCCATGTTCGGCCGCATCTACACCAGGGCCTACAACGCGTGGCTGGAGTTCAAGGCCAGCGACAACAAGCCCCTCAACAGGAACGAGGCCACAGAGTTCGGGCGCATCTTCGAGGCGAGGGCCATCGAGATACGGAGCCGCATCACAGAGGTCGCCAGCCTCTAGCAAACATTTTACCGGACGCGGTGCACTGATCACTTGACGCCTATGTCAGAGGTATTCGTCGCCGACAGGGAGTACCCTAACTACCTCACTGCGCTCGGAAACGTGCGTGAGAAGGTGGCGGAAGCCCTTCCCTTCAGCCAGGGTAACATCCTGGAAGTGGCGACGGGCTCAGCCTACTTCGCGGCGGCTGTGGCGAAGGTGCGGCCCAAGGTAAAGATAACGGCCATCGACATAGGTAAGCTCGACACAGCCAAGCTGGTGGTGCAGAAGAGCGGCGTCGCGGACAGGGTGACGCTCATGAACATGGACGCCACGAAGATGGAGTTCGCCGCTAACCAGTTCGACCACGCGGTCAACTTCCTCGGCCTCGAGGACATACACATGACCAGGGGCAGGAAGGGCGTGGAGGACACCTTTAGGGAGGTCCACAGGGTCCTGAAGCCTGGGGGAACCTTCAGCTTCACAGCCATGCCCTCGGACAAGGCCGAGACGCCCGCCCAGGCGCTGGAGATAGAGATCTTCAGCTACATATGTGACGCGACGTGGCTCAAGGAGGCCGAGTATCTCAGGATCGCTGAGTCCAGGGGTCTTGTGGTTCAGTCCCGGAAGACTTTCAAGACGGGAAAAAAGCTGACCCTGGAACAGGCCAGGGAGGAGATAGAGTTCGCCGTCAACAACGTCCCACAGCTCTTCGGCAGAAAAACGAGGAGCCTCGAGGACGTCTGGGCCGCGTACAGGGAGAAGATCAAGCAGAACGGGATGGGCCACTACTCGAGGGTGGAGCTCTTCGTCACGAGGAAACCCGTCTAGTTGGACTCGCTGGCTTCACTCTTCTTCTCGCTGAGGCTCGCCTCAAGCTTCTTCATCCTGGCATCGATCTCACGGTGCTTCTTGGCGAGCTTGTTAAGCCGGGCCACAACCTCATTTACCTTGTCTTCCGCCTTCTCGGACAAACCCTCACCAACCAACTGGATGGTCTCCTAGTGTCATCGGGTTTATGAACTTTTTTCCATGTCCATGCGCCCGCAGGGGGAACGAAATAAGTGGAGAAGCCCCCTACAACTACAGGGACGCGGACATGTGGGAGACTGAGACAAGGGTGGGCGTCTGGGCTAAGAAGTAGCCCTGACTTCAACAAACCTCTTCTCAGGCTCAGCTTGCCCCATCAGTATCTCCAGGTAGCATGTGTAGCATATCTCGCCGATGTCTTTCTGGTATCCCCTGAAGAACCGGATCGGCTCGCCGCAGCGCTTACAGTAGTCTGTCAAATCCGCAACCTTGGTCATGGTGGGGGTTCAGGGGATTTATCGGTAAGTAGGTGGCTGCACCCACACACATTCAGCTTAAACTCCTAGACTCCGTTTCAACGTTTTTTCAGTTAGAGTTAAATGAGAGGCTCCAATCTACGTGGGCATTGAAAGACGTTGGCTCTACTCCAGACCATCCGCAAGGAGAAGCAGATATTCTACCTCGCCCTATCGGCGGCGCTCCGAGGGCTGAGAGATAACCTGCGTCAGGTGGTCTGGCAGCCCTTCGCCCTGAGCCTCGGCGTACCCATGGCGAGCATCGGGGCCCTGGAGAGCCTCATGGACCTAGCCAAGACAGTGGTTCAGCCCGTCTTCGGCGCGGCCTCCGACGTCTACGGCAGGAAGAGGTTCCTGGTCCTCAGAGAGGCGCTCATCCTCGCAGCAGGCGTCTGCTTCCTCGTGGCCCGCTCGTGGGAGCTATTGGCCATAGGCATGACGCTGATAGGTTTCAGCGTGGCGCTGTACCCTGTGTACAGCTCCCTCGTCGCTGAGTCGGCTAGTGGACACGAGATGGGGCTGATGTACAGTGTGATGGGCAGCTGCTACATGGGCATGGGTCTGGTGGGCACCCTCGGCGCCGGGTACCTAGCCGACACCTTCGGGTACTCCTCGGTGTACATGGTCACCACGGCCCTCGCGGTCGTGGCCCTCTTGGTCACGGTGTTCAAGATATCTGAGACGCACAGGCCGACTAAGGTGAGCTCGTTCACCCTAGACAAGGCCTTCAAATCGTTCCTAGACACCTTCAGGCCCCCAAGCTACCTCTGGGGGTACTACTTGGCCATGTCGGTTGACCTCTTCGGCTTCAGTTTGGGGTGGAGGCTCATCAACGGGATGCTCACAGAGAGCTTCGGCTACACGCCCTACATGCTGGGGCTGCTAAGTAGCCTGAGCTTCGGCGTCCAGGCCTTCTTCCAGGTTATCGTCGGGAGATACGTGGACAAGGCCGGGTACGTCAAGTTCCTCGCCGCGTCGCAGTCCGTGTCCTGCGCACTCATGGGGCTGATGCTGTGGAACCAGAGCTTCACCACGGCGCTGGTGGCCAACCTGATGATGGGAGTCAGCGCAGCCCTGTGGGCCCCCGCTGAGCAGGCATGGATAGCTTGCAACACGGACCCGGGGGAGAGGGGTAAATCCATAGGAGGCTACAACACATTCAGGGGCCTAGTGGCGCTGCCCGCCCCCATAATTGGTGGCCTGATCTATGACAGGTATGGGTTCCACTTGCCCCTGATGATTAATCTCGCGCTGGCCGTCGTCGACGTGGGGCTCCTCCTCTTCCTCGTCAAGGACAAGGCGAGGCCGGATGGATAGCCTGCCACCCTGTCTAGACCTTCACCCCCGCTCTCTGTCATGCGTCTACGGTATATACATGCTATATCCGAGTGTTTTTCCGGGAACCTTTTTTGACATTGGTTCTCTGAGTTAGTTGTTGACTGTTATGAGCATGGAAATGAAGATCAAGGACCTGATGAAGAAGGAGCCCCTCATCGTAGACCCAGACGACCACCTTGCGGCCGTCTCCAAGAAGATGGCCAGCAAAGGCAAGGACGTGGTCGTCGTCATGAAGGACGGCCTAGTCAAGGGGCTCGTGACGGCCGGAGACATATTCTTCGCCATGAAGAGCTACGTCCTCGGCAAGAACCTGCTGGAGAGCATCCCCTTGGAGATACGCGACATGCGGGTCGGGGAGCTCATGAGGGCCCCCCAGGCCATGGAGTTCATGGAGGCCTGCGGCCTCACCGGCACCAACATGTGCATAGTGCTTGGGGAGGAGGATACGGTGGCAGACGCCGTGAGGGTCATGGCCATAGGCGGAGTGGACCACATCCTCATCGTGGGCCAGAAAGGCATCGCGGGCACCCTGAGCGACAACGACCTGCTCAAGGCGTTCAAATAAAGCTTTATTTAATGTAGCCGATCCCGGCCTTAACCTCTATTTCTGTCCCGTACAGCTTGGACAGGTGCGCCACGTGGCGCAGTATCTTCTCCGCTCTCTCGCCCGTCGCCAGGTGGGGGACGCCGGCCTTGTTCCTCTGCTCGACCAGCGGCCTGCCAGGATCGTAGTCCAGGTGGACGGGTATCAGTCTTACCTCTGAGAGCTCCCCGTCCTTGTAGTCGACCTCGGCTACGACGCTCTCCCAGTACGCGGGGTCCGAGAAGAACTTGCTTGGAGGCTCCTCCCGCTTCAGGTACAGGTCCGCCGTTGTGTCCTCAGCGGTCAGGCCCCACTGCTCGAAGAGGTCGCTGGGCTGCCTCCTGCAGAGGGTGCTCTGGAACACCCAGTTGCCCAGGCTGTAGAAGATGGGTTTACCCTTGTAGACCTCGATGCCGCGGAGGATGTGGGGCCCGTGGCCCACGTACATGTCCGCGCCAGCGTCTATCACCCTGTGGGCGAACTCCTCGACGGCCTTGGGCGGCACCTCGTTGTCCCTGTAGCCCGCAGGCGCCTTGAGGGTGGCGTAGTGGTCGTGGAGGCTGAACATCACCCAGTCGGCCAGCTGCCTGGCCCCCCTGACGGCCTTCAGGTTCTCCTCAAGGTCCAGGGGGTGGGGCACCAACTCCCTGTAGGTCGTGTCGCCTGGGACGAACCTCTGGCCCCTGACGGGGAAGTTGAAGCCCTTCTCGTGGTCCTCCGGCAGCAATCCCAGGCTTGAGGCTACCTCCTTCTGTCTCAGCCAGTCCTCGGGCGCCAGGTGGTAGACGTGGTTCATGCGGAGGGGGTTGACTCCGGGCCTCCCTTTCACGTCCTTCCTGGCGTGGCCTGCGAGTCCAAGCCTCCAGGTTGTGGCGGATATTAGGGCCACGGTGCCCTTGGGGGTCTCCATGTACGCGGGCTCGCGTGCCTCCGCCAGGTTCATGCCGGCGCCCGCGTGGATGAGGCCCACGTTGTCCAGATGCCAGCTGGTGGCCTCAAGGCCGCCCTCGCTGTAGTCCATGGCGTGGTTGTTGGCGCGGCTGACGATGCTGAACCCCGTCTGCTTGACGTCATGGGCCACGTCGGGGTCGGCTTGCCCGTAGGCGTCGTACTTGTCTTCGCCTATGGGGTGGCCCTCGAAGCTGTGAATGGCTATCTCCAGGTTCATGAAGGCCACGTCGGCCTCCTTCACCCTGTTGAATAGCGGGGCCACGTCCTCCTCGTTGGCGTAGACGCTGAGGCACCTGGCCTGGAACGCGTCGCCGGCCAGGAAGAATGAGATGCCCTCAGGAACCAATGCTATCACTGAGGCGAGCGGCTGTCCGCGTTTAAGGGTTTGCACAGGTTTCTTTATACCGCCTACGGGACTTGATTATTGATCTACTTGGTTTCCCGTGTTCTCTCTTCGACCCGTGAATGGATTGAGGCGAACGTCCCGAGGTACATGCAGGAGGGGCGGATGCCGGGCTTCAGTCTTGCCGTGGTTAAGGATGGCGAGACGGTGTACGCCGAAGGCTTCGGCTCCAGGGACCCCCAGAGGGGGCTGCCCGCGACTCCCGACACGCTGTACGGCATAGGAAGCATAACCAAGAGCTTCGTGGCCATCGCCGTGATGCAGCTTGTGGAGCAGGGGAAGCTCAGCGTCGACGACCCCGTGAGCAAGCACGTCCCCTTCAAGCTGGGCCTCAAGGGGAACCCCATCAGGGTTCACCACCTGCTCACCCACAGCCTGGGGGTCCCCAACCTGGGAACCAGCACCGTGGCCCTTTACAGGGGAATAGGAGCCGACACGGGAATCCCCTGGGGGAGCGTGGACGACTTCTACAGGCTGGTGAACGGGGCTCAGGACGAGGTAGCGTTCCCGCCGGGTGAACGCTTCTTCTACCACAACGCGGCGTGGAGGATGCTGGGCCACATAGTGCAGGAGAAGTCGGGTATGCCCTTCCACAGGTACATCAAGGAGAAGGTGATGAGCCCCCTCGGGATGAGGAGGAGCACCTTGAACACGGATGAGTTCAACGCCGACCCCGACCACATAGTGCCCCACTGGAAGAAGCCCGACGGCAGGATGGAGCCCAGCAGGTTCCCGTACCCCAACCCGGAGGACAACCCCGAGTTCAGCTTCATAGCGGCGGCCGGCGGCGTCGCCAGCAGCGTCAACGAGATGGCCGAGTACCTCAAGGTGCAGATAGAGACAGGCAGGCACAAGGGAGGCAGGGTTCTGAGCGAGGAGAGCTTCAACCGCATACAGACTCTGCACGTGAGGCGCCCAGAAGGATACTACGGTGAGCACGGCTACGGTTACGGCCTAGACGTCACCCCGGGCTTCCTAGGCCACAGGATGCTGAGCCACGGCGGGAGCATCCTCGTATCAACGGCCTACTTGGCCTTCATCCCCGACATGAAGGCGGGTGTCGTCATGATGGGTAACAGCGCCAAGCTGCCGTACGAGGAGGTGGCTGAGTCCATATTCGCTTCCATGATGGGCCTCGACCCCTCCGAGGTGGTCCCGTCCATCAAGGTCAAGGACAGTATGAGCAGGCTGACGGGCACCTACGAGACCTACATGGGCGTCGAGAAGGTTCGCGTGGTTAAGCGCGGCGGTTTACTCTACCTGGAGCAGAAGGACCTGTTTACGGACGCCCTCGTTCCACTCATCCCCGAGGACCCCATGATGGAGTCCACGGTGTTCTACACGCTCACCGACGGGGTTAAGGCGCCGATAGAGTTCGTGGCGAGGGGAGATGGGCGCATCGACCTATTCGTTGAGAGGTACTGCTACCACAGGAAGCAGGCGTAGCACGCACTCCCGGCTCACCCATTTTAACTGATCCATGTTAACGATGGAGTTCGTTAACGCTCGTAAACCATATGTTAACAAATTGTTGCTTTGGTGTCTATCTCTGTTTACGGAATACCTTCATATCTGTCAGGGTGAAGGTATCCCTGAGCCATGTTCAAGGTAACCAGAGACGTGATCATAGCGGCTGCTGTGGCCACGTTGATGGTCTCCTCGACGGCGGCTTGGTACTTCAACATCATTACGGAGCCTAAAACCATCGAGGTCGTCTCTATAACGGAGACGCCTTTCGTGGTTCTTCAGAGCAGCTTCGTCTACCTGGGTAAGATGGCAGTTGAGCTCACCCTGGAGCTCCAGAACAGCGCCGCCGTGACCCAGAGCACCGAGATAGAGATTCAGGCGCTGGACGCCAGTGGGGAGATCATACTCGACGATGGGGGAGCCCCACTCATACAATACTCCGAGGCATTGAACATAGCGCCCGGAGGAACCTATTTAGAGACGTTCCTATTCGAGAAGAAGAGCATAAGGGACGAGCTCAGCGTCTTCCTCATTATACTGAGCGGGGACACCAACGTGATGAGCGTCTTCACGAGCGGTGGGGGTACATCCATCCCGCCGAACGCGCTCATCGGCTACAGCGGAGGGGGGCTGGGCGGCCCCGCCGTCCCCAAGTACAGGTTCTACGATCTCGTGTGGAGTGACGAGCACATGGTGCCAGACACGGCCGACTCGAACATACGGCTCGTGAGGACCGTGTTCAACCCAACCTCAGGGGAGACCGACACGGCCGCGATGGTGGTGCTGAGCGAGCAGGAGACGCTGTACATCTATACCTACGACGGCTTCAGCTGGAGCTTTG
>DASWLJ010000372.1:0-6069 GCA_036396185.1 Bathyarchaeia archaeon
TCCGCCTCCCGATATTAGGCAGATCACCAAGTCATCCTCTCCGAGCCCGGAGACGAGGCGCATCATGTCCATTACGCCGCGGACGCCTCCCTCGTCTGGGATCGGGTGCGACGCGGGGTTGAGCCGCACGCGCTTCAGCCTGAAGCCGGCCTCTGTTTCCCTGAGGACGTTCACGGCGCCGGTCGTAACCCTGTCTCCCAGGGCCTCCTCCACCGCCTCGGCCATGGGGCCCCCGGCCTTTCCGCCTCCGACTACTATGATCTTCCCTGCCCCGCTGAGGGGGATGCGCAGGTCGCCTACCTTGACCTCGTCCCCGGACAGATGCAGTCTCTCCAGTACGGCTCTCCTGGGGTCAGCCGCCTCCAGAGCCGCTTCAAGCACCTTGATCGCGTCTGACCGCAGCCTCCTCAGCTCAGGGTTTCCGCCGTTGTCCGTCAGCTGCCGCTGGTTCAGTATCTTCATTTGGCGCCCACGTCGATGTCGGGTAACTGAGAAATGGTTTGGTGGAGGAAAAGTTTTGGGAGGGCTACTCCCGTACGATGTACTCGCTGGCATTCGGCGGCTCAGGGCTCATTCCCTTTCTTGTCCTGATCTTCTTGATGAGGTCCAGCAGCATGTTGTCGGGGATGGGGGCCCAGTGGTCGAAGGTCATCTGCCAGAACGCGGCTCCGCTTGTGGCGGCGCGCAGCTCCTGGGAGAAGCCCAGGGTCTCTGAGACGGGGACCATGCCTAATATGTTGACTATTGGCCCATCCTGTTCCACGCTGTGGATGTGGCCGCGCTTCCTGCTGAGGAGCCCCGTGACGTTGCCCATCTCCATGGCGGGTACGCGTACGCTGATCTTGTATATGGGCTCTAGCAGGGTCGGGTTGGCGCTGAGGATGCCGGCAAAGAGGGCTCCGCGGACGGCGGGCATCATCTGGGCCGGCCCCCTGTGTACGGGGTCCTCGTGTAGCTTGATGTCCACCATGTCCACGAGTAGGCCTCTGACGGTCTCCCCCGCGAGGGGTCCATTCTGGAGGGCCCACTGGAAGCCTCCGCTAATGTGCTGCTTGACCTCCCTCAGCCCCTGTATGCCCACCGTGGTGTCGATGAGCATGTTGGCGTTCTCGTTGATGGCGAAGACCTGTCGGGCCTCACGTGTGGTCCACCCAGCCTTCTGAATGAGCACTTCCTCCAGCTTGCTCTGGCTGAGGAGCTCGTTGATCTCGCCGTCCCGGATGAGCTGAACTATGGTTTCGTCTAGGGGCTTGAAGTTGAAGAATATCCTGTTGTGCTTGTTGGGGCTCTTACCCATAAAGGGGCCGACCTCCTCCCTGATGGACTCACGGTACACGACGGTGGGCTCCGTCTGGATGAGGTCGAGGCCGTACAGGCTCTTTATGTCCTTCACCGCGATCTCCAGGTGCAGCTCACCCATTCCGGCTAGAAGGTACTCGCCCGTCTCCTGGTTGATTGTCGTCACCAGGTTGGGGTCCTGGATGCTCATCTTCTGCATAGCGTCGATGAGCTTGGGCAGGTCGGTGGGCTTCTTGGGCTCAACGGCTATCGTCAGGACGGGATCCGAGGAATACTTTATCGACTCGAAAGGTGTGGCGGTGTCCTTGAGCGCCTCGTTTACTATGGTCTCGCCTGCCCTCGCATCGGACAGGCCTAGGAGCGCTACTATGTTCCCTGCGGGTATCTCATCCACGATCTCGCGGTACTGGCCCATGTAGATGCTGACCTGCTGAGCCTTGAACACCTTCTCCGCGCCTAGCAGGTAGAGGGTCTCGCCTCTCCTTATGGTGCCGCTGAACACCCTGCCTGTGCTGACTACGCCGGCCTGTGGGTCGATGACGATGTTGGTGATGCAGATGACTAGTGGGCCGTTGGGGTCGACCGTCATCATGGATTTGCCCATCTCGCTGTCGAGATCGCCCTTCCAGATGTGTCTTATACGCTTGCCCTGGTGTTGATTGGGGTTCGGCAGCTTGTGGACGGCCATGCCTAGGATGGCCTCGTGGAGTGGCATCATCTTCTGGATCTCCTCCAGCCTGCCGTCGGCGTACATCTTTATGATGTCGGGTAGCGTCAGGCCATTCTTCTGGAGTATAGGCAGGGTGAAGCCCCACAGGTCCAGCGCTGACCCGAAGGCCACCTCACCCTTGGCAGCGTTGATGGTCCACTCGTTCTTGACCTCGTCTGAGCCATATATCTGAACGATCTCGTTGAACTTGTTGATGATCCTGAGCAGCTTCTTCTGGATGGCCTGAGGGTCCATCTTCAGCTCCTTGATGAGCCTGTCGAACTTGTTGATATAGAGGACGGGCTTCACCATCTCGTCGAGGGCGAGCCTGAGCCTGACCTCCGTCATGATCTGGAACTCCTCGACGGCGTCCACGAGCAGAATGCAGCCGTCCAGCGCCCTCATGGCCCTGGTGACCTTCCCAGAGAAGTCCACGTGGCCTGGTGTGTCGATGAGGTTGATGACGTATTGTTCATTGCTCTCCTCGTACAGTAGGCTGATGTTGGCGGTCTTGATGGTGATGCCTCTTCTCTGCTCCTCCTCCAGGTAGTCCAGCGCGCGGGCTTCGCCTGCGCGGGAGGGCGCCATGAGGCCGGCCTGAGCCAATAGGCTGTCGCTCATGGTGGTTTTACCGTGGTCGATGTGAGCGATGATGCCTATGTTCCGGACCTTGTCCCGATTATGCATCAGTTTAAGGATCTCTTCTGTCTGCTTGAATCGTGGCATTACTAGGTCAATTCCTTACCGTAATTTGACTATAGACAGAGATAAGAGTCTTTTAAACCCTTTCTTAAGGTAAAAATACTTAGCGGCGCCGTCGCTGTTCTATATAGGGTTACGGGCCGGTAATTATAGGGTAGTGGGGTAAATACAGTTCAGGATGAAGAGTGAAAATGTGTGAGGTGGCGGTCTATCTGTCGCTCTTACGTTTGACGATTGAGCAGATGTCGTTCTCGGCCTTCAGGACGTTGTCGATGCTGATTGTCGCTATGGCTGTGCTGTACTCGCTGACGATCCTCAGCTCCCACGCGATCTCGTTGACGTGGGCCGACACCTGCGGGTCGTGGTTCTTCTGGAACTCCTTCAACAGGCTGTCCTCTTCCAGGTCAACCGCCTCGTAGAGGTCCACGGCGTCGCTGGCCAGCTTCAGGTCGTTCTCGAAGAGGCTTTTCATGGCCTGGTCGAACATGTTGAAGCATATCTGGCATATCTGGCTGAGCCTCTCGATGAGGCCCTCGTCTGACTCGTCCCTGAAGGGCTCCAATTCTATGATGTTCTTGGCCACGTTGTTGAGCCTGTCCGCGATCATCTCAAGGTACCAAGCGATCAGGTTGTGCTCAACGATCTCCATGGGGTCAACGATGCCGATGGACTCTGAGACAAGTCTGCTCTGCTGGGCGCTGGCGAGGAGCCTCGCTAGGAGCCAGAATATGGTGTCCGCCTCGTGCTCGCGTGCTATTGCGTCCTTGGCGAGCTCCATGTCGCGGTCGATGAGGGCGTCTATGCTCTCCTTGAACATTATACTTGTTATGACGTAGAGGCGCTTAACGACGGTGTCCAGGGGGAAGTTCTTAGGGTCTATGCTGCACTGGAGCATTAGGTGCCTGTCGCTCTCCTCGATGATGCCTATGCCGAGGAGCTTCTGAGTGACCTCCCTGATGCTCTCGATCTGCTCCCTCATGAGGCGCCTGCTGGACTCGACCCTTATGAGGTTCCTGCCCAGCACGTAGTTGCCTACGATGACCCTGGCCAGCACCTTGGTGTTGTCACAGTAGTCCACGTTGACGACGAATACGCTGCTGCCCTCAGCCTTTGTGGGCTCGGGCGTGATCCTCAGAGCCCCGTCGTTCTCCTCCGTGATGAACACTGTGTCTCCTTTGGTCACCCCCATTTTCTTGGCCCAGTTCATGGGTATTGAGACTGATAGCGTCGAGTACCCTACTTTCTGTATCTTTCTAGGCTCCATTTACTTCACCGTGACGGTATATATTGGTACCAACCTTAACGGGTGGGTACTATTAAGTACATAGGTTGGGTTCACCCTGATGGCTGGGGTTATTACCATCATTAACCTCGCAAAAGAATAATTACAAGCTTATAAAGTATCCTTTAGTAAATTTTTCGTAGAAGCTTTCTCTTCTTCACAGGATTACTCCTTCCCCGAGCAGCTTCGGGAAGCCCGGGAAGTACAGTTTCAGGTACACAAGCAGGATTATGGACAGTACGATCATCGCCAAGACCCCGTAGTCGAAGCCTGTCATCCTCAGCTCGTAGAGGTTGGTCCTCTTCTCGGTGGCGCCGAAGGCCCTGCTCTCCATGGCCTCGGCCAGCTCAAGGCTCCGCCTGATGGAGTTGATTATGAGGGGCAGCAGTATTGGTATGTATTTCCTGACCCTCGCGATGAAGCTGCCCTTGTCCAGCTCGAGGCCCCTGCTCCTCTGTGCGTCCATTATGGTCTGGGCCTCGTCGGCCAGCACGGGCACGAACCTGATGGCGGTGATGAAGGCGAAGTTGAACTCGTACGGTATCCTAGCCTTCTCCAGGGCCAGGCTCAGCTTGTCGGGGCTCGTTGTGAGGAAGAATATGCTGAAGCTGGTCACAAGCACTATGAACCTGAGAGTGAGGGCCATGCTGTACTCAAGTATCCCGTACGTCAGCACTCCGCCTCTAAAGTAGTAGAAGCTGGCCAGGTTGGTGACGAAGATGATGGCCGCGATGAAGGAGGCGCCCCTGATGGACTTCAGCCACTCCCCCGTGACCTTAGCGTAGACCACCAGAGGCACCTGTATGACGAACACGATTGCGAGGGGCACAATCTCTAGGAACATGACGGACGTCGCGAAGAAGACCATCGTCAAAAGGAACTTTACGCGTGGGTCCATGTTGTGTATGGGGGTGTCGCCGCGAGTGAACCTCAGGCTCTCCAGCAGACTCATCTCTCCACCTCCTTGAGGTGACGCACAAGTATGTCGTATGCCTCGTTAACGTCCAGGACGTCTCTGGGCAACCCGTGCGCCGACAGCATCCCGAAGAGCCGCGTGATCTCCGGCTGGGCCACGCTGCACTCACTCAGCTTCTCCGGGCACGTCATGATCTCCTTGGCGGAGCCCTCCCCCATCACCTGGCCTCGGGCCATGAGGACGATCCTCGGCTGACTCTCGGCAACGAACTCCACGTCGTGGGTGACTATCACTACCGTCTTGCCCTGGGTCTGGAGCTGCTTCAGGAAGTGGCGGAGCCTCTCCTTCTGCCCGTAGTCCTGCCCCACGGTGGGCTCGTCGAGAACCAGTATGTCGGGGTCCCAGGCTAGGACAGAGGCCAGGGCCACCCTCTTGCGTTCGCCGCCGCTGAGGGTGAAGGGGCTCTTGTCGCGGTACTCCCCCAAGTCCAGGAGGTTCAGGGCCCACTCCACGCGTTTACCTATCACCGGCTCGCTGAACCCGAAGTTTCTGAGGGCGAAGCTTATCTCCTTCTCCACCGTCTCCTCGAAGAGCTGGTCATCGGAGTTCTGGAAGACGAGGCCCACTCTGCGGGAGAGCTCGGCCACGCTTGTAGAGGATACGTCCACGTCGTCCACGAGGACCTTCCCCGTCTGGGGCCTCAGCAGACCGTTGAAGTGCTTCACCAGAGTCGTCTTCCCAGCGCCGTTCTCACCCATGATGGCCACGAAGTCGCCGTGGTGGATGGTCAGGTCGACTCCGTTCAGAGCCTTGACCTTACCGGGGTACGTGAAGTGGACGCCTTTGACCTGTATCACCGGCTTGTGGTGGAACTCTCCGGCGTAGCTGTCCAGGGAGCTCATGTCCGAGGCGGACTCTGAGTGCCCCACAGAGATGTATGGCTTCAGGGACTCGTAGAGGGCCTCCGCCGAGACGGGTAGCTCATCGATCTTCAGACCCTTCGCCTTGAGCCTCCGTGCCAGCTCCAGGACCCTGGGCGTCCCCACGCCCAGGAGGCGGGTGGACTCGTCGCTAAATACGTCCGACGGGTCGCCGTCGCTCACTACGCAGCCGCCGTCGAATATTATTATCCGTTCCACGTACTTGGCTGCCAGGTCCATC
>DASWLJ010000373.1:0-10418 GCA_036396185.1 Bathyarchaeia archaeon
CCGAGCACCGTGTTCACTGCCCACTGGTATATCTCCACGGCCACATCCTCCCGTTTGGGGAAGCTGAACATGGGGGCCCCGAAGGTGGTCTCCACCACGAGTATGTCGCAGTCCACGGGGGTGGCCGGCTCCATGGTGAAGGTACTCTCAGTGCAGAGGTCCCCCGTGTATAGTACAGTGCCCCCCGGCGTGTTGACCTCATACTGGACACTTCCCAGGACGTGGCCGCTGTTATGGACCCGGACCTCTATGTCGTCCAGCTTGACAGCGCCCCCCACCTTGACGGGCTCCAGGTTCTCCAGCCTCTTCCAGCCCATGGCGCCGAGGAGACTCAGGGTCTCCTGGGTGGCGTACTTGGTTCGCTCCGGGTGCTTGAAGGCGTACGCGTGGTCGGCGTGGGCGTGGGTGACGAAGGTGGGGTAGCTGTGGCTGTTCCTGGTGGGGTCCAGCACGACCCCCTGGTCCCCGTACTCCACCACTACTCCGCCGCTGAAACGCACCTTCAGTTCCAATTGGGCCACCGGACTGAATCAATTAATTCAGGTGAATTGTCCCAATAAGGAGTGCGGCTGCATTTATACCCGCTGGTCACCGGGTCTGCAGCATCAATATGGCTTGGGCCAGGTCTCCGCCGCTCTGCTCCAGGGCGGCCCGCGCCTTCTCCATGCTCACGTTGGCGCTCTGGGCAACCAGGAGGACGTCCTCCTCGGGTACTGCCGGGGCTGGCTCCTCCACTGCTGCCTCCTCTGCCTCCGCCTCCGGCTTCCGGGTGGTCTCCTTCCCGCCCACGATGTTGTACATCTTCTGGCCCTGGACGTTCATGCTTGTGACCGCCGGCCCCTCTATGATGACCTCGCGTGTGTCGCTCTGGAGGATGACCCGCTTTATGTCTCCAAGCTCGTCCATCTTCATGCCCATCTGCTGCATCATGCGGCGGGCGCGCCGGGAATCCATCCTAGCCATTTTTATCGCAGAATATGAGTGGCGCCATGAATTTAAATCATGAAGGGTTCAACCGGCGAGGAATAGTTGATGCCCCTCACCTTTTCGCATCAGCCACCCGCTGCGCCGTTCCTGGTTTGAGTGGACCATGTATTTTGGACGAGGTGGACACCGCTCTTGTGGTGAATGGCATCGACTGGACTCAGAGCTTGTCTAGTGCTTCATGGAAGCTGTGGATGATCCTAGGTGAGAGCCAGAAGCCTCCCTCCAGCATCCTCCCCAGGGCCACCCTCGCCTGTTTCTTGTCCAAAAGTTCATCCCTTACGCTCATCAATAGCACGTAGAGTACTCCCTTGGGCTCCAATCCCAGGGACTTTCCAGTGCGGTGAGCGTCCTCGTCGTCCGTCAGGAAGATGCGTGTCCCCTCCGCGAGGCCCAGCGCCATCGCCTCGCGTTCCCCTTCACCCAACTCGACGCCGAGCCTGCTCTCCCTCGCCTTCACCTCGTCCATGAACCTTCCGCCGGGCTTGAGGACCCTGATCCATCCCTCCTCCACGGCCTTCTTGATGATCCGGGCGTCCTCGTAGCCCTCCTCGATCCCTCGGGTCACGGCCTCCTCGTAGACAGCCTCAGGGATCACGATCCCGGAGTATAACTTCTTCAGCAGGTGCAGGTTGCCGCACCTGGCAAGCCATATGAGTGGGCCGGCGTCCGATGACGCCGACAACTAGCCCACCAGCCGCTGGGCCTCTTCCATGAAACTCTCTTCACTGTACCTGTAAGGTATGCCTCTCTGTTTAAGCTCCATGAAGAGCGCCCTCTGGCTCAGGCCAGCCAGCTCCGCCGTTCTCCCGAATGAGACCCTGCCCTCCCTGTACAACTCTAGGGCTAAGCGTAGCTTCATCTCCCCGATGCCTATCTGGATGGCCTCTCTCATGACCTCGGACCTCTCCCTCCGGAGCTTATCTGAGAGGTCTTCGAGAGCCTCTACCGTCTCCTCGGGCAGCCTTACGGTGGTCACCTTGAACGCCAAAACTTCATCCGTATTCTAATAGAATACGGATGCTAATAAGTTTGATCTACCCCAGAGAAGCTGGTTGAAGGGTGGGGTCAGGCAGCCCTAGCGGCCGCCTTCACCGTGTTCCTGAGGAGCATGGCTATGAGCATTGGGCCCACGCCGCCGGGCACCGGTGTGATTGCGGATGCCTTCTCCATGGCGGCCTCGGCGTCCACGTCCCCGAACACCTTCTTGCCCTCGTAGTTGTTGCCGTTGTCGATGACCACGACGCCCTTCTTCAGCATGTCGCCGGTTATCCCATGTTTGGTGAACATCTCGGTGCTCAGCACGTCGGCCTGCCTGACAAGCTCGGCTAGGTGGGGGCACTTTGGGCCCACCACGGTCACCCTGACCTTCATGTTGGCCAGGACCGCGGCCAGGGGCTTGGACAGGAAGTTGGATTTGCCGACCACGACCCAGTGCTTGTCCTCGGGGTCGATATTGTACCGCTTCAACAGCTCCAGTATGGCCTCGACGCCGGCCGGCATGTACGCCTCCTCACCCATGAGGAGCCTGCCCAGGGTGCTGGGGCTCTGCCCGTCCACGTCCTTCCCGGGGTCGATGGCGTCCACCGTCTCAAGCTCTGAGAGGCCCTCTGCGAGAGGCAGCTGCACCATTACGCCGTGTATCTTAGGGTCCTTGTTCAGCTTGTGGATGAGCTTCACCAGCTCCTCCTGTGTGGTCTTCTCCAGGTGGTGGAACTCTGTGTAGAGGCCAAGCTCATCGGCCCTCTTTTGTTTCATCCCAATATAGCGTGCGCTGTACTTGTCCTCGCCTGTCAGCACCAGGGCGAGGCCCGGCGTCACTCCCTTCACTTTGAGCTCGGCCACCTGGGCGGCCAGCTCCTGCATCACCGTCTCGGTGGTCGCACGTCCGTCCAGTATGGTGGCCATCTAGCTTAGCCCCTTGATGACGCCGTTCTCGTCGATGTCCATGTCGTCGCTGGCCGGCTTGGAGGGCAGCCCGGGCATGGTGTTTATGTCTCCACAGTAGGCCACTATGAAGCCGACGCCTGTGCTGGGCTTAAGGTTCCTGACGGGCAGTATGTAGCCCGCCGGCGGCAGCCCCTGGACGTCCTCGTCGTCTGTGAGGCTCAGAGGCGTCTTGGCCATGCATATGGGCATCTTGTCGAAGCCCAGCTTCTCTATCTTCTTGAGGGTGCTCCTGGCCTCGGGGCCCAGCTCGATGTCCGCCACCTTGTACATGCCCTTGGCGATCGTCCTGATCTTCTCCTCGACGGGCATCTCCAGGTCGTACAGGTAGTGGAAGCTGCTGCCCTTCTTGACCTCCCTGAGCACCACCTCGGCCAGCTCCTTGCCGCCCGCGCCGCCCTTCAGCACTGTGTCCGTGAACGCGGCGGGTACGCCGTTCTCCTTGGCCCAGTTCAGGACCACGTCGATCTCCTCCGGGGTGTCAGTGTAGAAGTGGTTCATGCACACGACGACGCGCAGCCCGAACTTCTTGGCGTTGTCCACCTCGTTGGCCAGTATGGGTAGACCCTCCTTCACCTTGCCGGCGTTGGGCTCTTTCAGGTCCTTGTACTTTACGCCGGCGTGGCGCTTTAACGCCTTGATTGTGGCGACGATGACGACCAGGTCGGGTTTTAAGCTACCGGCCCTTGATGCTATGTCGCAGAACTTCTCCATGCCCAGGTCAGCTCCGAAGCCGGGCTCCACCACCACGTAGTCGGCCAGCTTGAGGGCCGTCTTTATGGCTGACAGGCTCGGGCACCCGTGGGCGATGTTGGCGAAGGGGCCACCGTGGATGATGGCGGGCGTGTTCTCCAGGGTCTGGACCAGGTTAGGCTTCACCGCGTCCTTCAGCAGAATTGCCATGGCGCCGATGCCGCCTATGTCCTTGGCCTTGACTGCCTCACCCTTCCTGTTGTAGGCGACCGTGATCTCGCCCATGCGCCTCTTCATCTCCATGAGGTCGCTGCTGATGGCGTGGATGGCAGTGATCTCGCTGGCCGTTGTGATCTCGAACCCCGTCTCGTAGGGGACGCCGTCGTTCTTGCCTCCTAGGCCCGCGACGATGTTCCTGAGGAAGCTGCTCTCGATGTCAAGCACACGCTTCCACATCACCTGCTTCAGGTCGATGTCCAGGTCGTTTCCCCTGAACACGTGGTTCTCCATGAGGCTTGTTAGCAGGTCGTGGGCCACAGTGATGGCGTGGAGGTCACCCGTGAAGTGGATGTTGATGTCCTCCATGGGCAGAACCTGGGCGTATCCGCCGCCTGCGGCGCCGCCCTTGATGCCGAATACGGGGCCGAGGCTGGGCTGACGCAGGACCACTATGTTCCTCTTGCCCAGCTTACCCAGCGCCTGGGCAAGGCCCACTGCCATGGTTGTCTTGCCCTCACCGCTCTTTGTGGGGGTGACGGCTGACACGATTATCAGCTTGCCGTCAGGCTTGTCCATCCTCTCCCTGAGGACCTGGGGCTTTATCTTGGCCTTGTACTTGCCATAAAGCTCTATGTCATCCTCTTTGAGCCCGAGGCCCGCAGCGATCTCTATGATCGGCTTGAGTTTAGCGCTCTGAGCGATCTCTATGTCCGGTGGAATAGCCATAGTGTTTCAAGGAATAGTCGATGACTCACTTAATAACTTATCAGAAAAAATGTGGTGAGGGGCTACATCCCCTCGTGTAGAACCTTGTACTCCTTCCCGGGCCCAGGCTTGGTGAGCGACCACTCGAAGCCGCGCTGGGTCGTCACGTACTCGGGCCACGGTAGGTCTATGGGCGGATAGAAGTCCCTTGGCAGCAGCGGCGGAACCCACTTGCTGCCCCCCACCCCGCCGCCGGTGCGTTCAACAAACTCCTTCTTGGCGGCGGCCAGGTCCTCGGGGTGGGTTAGCAGGTCAACGATGGTCGCACCTATCGTCTTGGACGCCGTGGCGATGCCTGGGTCCACGCAGGGCGAGTACCCGTTCATAGCGTAGCTCGTCCACGCGGGCAGAGGCTTGTTAGGGTCAGGGTTTCTCAGTGACGCGTTGGCTGTGTTCAGCCGCGTGGACGGCGCCGTCCACTGGTAGTCCACGTAGTCATCGGAGCCTTGGGTCTCCACCCACTGCGGGAACATGTACCTGATGTCCTTGTCTATGTAGTCGATGGGCTGGACGCTCTGGCACGCCTCGGTGAATGGGTCATCCATGGGTTTAAGGCCCAGGTTCTCCTGGATCTTCCTTCCGAACTCCCTGGCCTCCTCGCTGAACCTGGGAGGCCCCACCGTCTGAAGGTTCCTGTAAAGGACCTCTGAGAGCCTCTTGTTGCTGAGCCCGGTCCTCGTCTTGGCTATGATACGCTTCGTCACCCTTGTGCCCGTGATCTGGGCCACCCCCTTCGCCGTGTTGTCCAGCACCCTGTCGATCTGCTCCTGCATCTCCAGTATGGGCGCCCTGTACGCGTACTGGATCTGGCTAATCCGGGGGGGCAAGTTGTCGGAGGTGCACTGGCCCCCAACCATGATGAACTCGTTCAGCGTCCAGTAGGCCGTGTAGGGCAGCATCGCGTCCTCCACGTACTTGGTCGCCGTGTACATGAGGCACACGGCGTCCAGGGACGCGGGTATGCGGCCGCCCGCGTGGCCCAGTATCCTGAATGGCACATCCTTGGGCCTGAACCAGTTCTCCGGGTTCACCGTCTCGAAGGTGTACAGGGTGTTCCAGTAGCTGCCTCCGTTGATCTCGTACCTCACCGTGTTGTATCCGGCGGGGTGGTACGGGATGCTGGCGTCGAAGTCGTCGAAGTAGCCCTTGGCCGCGTGCACAGGCTTGGAGCCGCACACCTTCTCGGCGGGCTCCCCGAAGAACTTTAGTGTGCCTTTCAGCTTGTGCTTCTCCATGGCTTGCTTGGCCGCCAGGAACCCGAAGAGGGCGCCTGTGCCGAGGCCGGAGTGGGGGTCCGTGTGGCCCGCCGCGTACGGGTGCAGGCTCTCGTCCCTGGGCTTCCTGTAGGGTACGGGCGCCTGGCTGCAGTCGGGCACAGCGTCGTACTCGGCGAAGCCGCCCACGACTGGCTTGCCCTTCCCCCAGACGGCGCAGAAGGCCGTGGGCATCCCGCCGCTCCCCTCCTCCACCGTCCAGCCGTCCTCCCTCAGCAGCTTCACGTAGGCAGCCGCGGACCTGTACTCCCTGAAGGCGGGCTCAGCGTACCTCCAGATCTCCATGTGGAAGTCTGAGAGCCGCCGCATGTGGTCGTCCACGTAGTCCAGGGCCGTCTTCTTCTCCTTCTGGATCTTGCTCAAAACACCACCAAGACTACGTTGGGCGCCAGTATATAGAACGTTTACTGGGGGCCGCGCCTGTTTCCCCCGAAAACTTATCTCCCCATCGGCCCATGAGAGTACCGTCAAGGTGAACGAGTTGGTAACTGTAACCATAGTGAAGATCGGGTACATAGGCACCACCACCCTCATAGACGCACTGCTGGACGAAAGGTCGGCCCGCAGCGACATCAAGATACGGGTCGTATCCAGCAGCGTCCAGATGGCTGAGCCGGACGCCGAGGACGCCGCCAGGATCGCGGCGGGCGTCCCCAGCGACCTGTACGTGATAATTTCACCCAACATCGGCCTGCCGGGCCCCACGAAGGCCAGGGAGGTCCTCAAGAAGACTGGTAAACCCATCATCGTCATAGGCGACGAGCCCAGCAGGAAGGCGGCTAAGGGCCTCACAGAGGAGGGCATCGGCTACATAGTCATCTACGGTGACCCCATGATCAGCGCCAAGGCGCCCTTCCTGGACCCCGTGGAGATGGCTCTCTTCAACTCCGATGTCCTCAGAGTCCTCGCAGTGACCGGGGCCTTCAGGCTGGTTCACACGACCCTGGACAGGGTGATCGAGGAGATCAAGGCGGGCCAGAAGCCCCAGCTCCCCGAGCTGGTCATAAACAAGACCGCGGCGCTAGCGGCCAGCGACATCCAGAACCCCTACGCCTACGCCAAGGCCATGGCCGCCTACGAGGCGTCCAAGGAGGTGGCCAGCCTCACCACAGAGGCCGTCTTCAAGATCGAGGACAAGAACGAGGCCATACCTGTGCTGGCGGCCGCCCACGAGCTGATGAGGATGGCGGCTAAGCTGGCTGACGAGGCCAGGGAGATAGAGAAGGGCAACGACACGGCGGTCAGGCTCGCTCACTTCAAGAAGGGTGACCTGAGGCGCAGGGTGAAGCTCTTCGACGAGCCTGAGAAGTAGGCTACCTGTGCCTGCTTCTGCCTCTCCTAACTTTCACGGCGGCCCCGACCTTGAACCGGAGCATCTCTTCTCTCGTCAGCAGGGCCTTGCCTACGGCCACAACGTCTCCGCGTGAGTCGATGACGACGACCTCGTCCCCCGGCCTTATTGTGCCCCCTGCGTCCACCACGTGCTTAGCGAACACGTTCCCACCCATCTCCACGGCCTCCACCACGTCGTCCATGACCGTGACCGTGTACCCGAAGCCGCCCATTTGCCCCACGAGCCTCCTCGCGCCGGCTATGGTGACGGTGAACAGGGCGTCGTTGGGCCTGTAGCTGGCCACCAGGTCTCCCCCCGCCTCCAGGTGCCTGGGCTTACCCGTGTTCTTGGAGTACTCTATGCTGGTGCCGGCGGGGAAGAGGGCGTCGCCGGCGCCCCTGCCGAACTGGTAGTCGGCTACGGCCCTCAGCCTCTCAAGGTCCTCGTTCATCAGCCCAAACCATGTCGATCAGGATTTATAAGCCCAGTTGTTCCATCTCTATGAGGTTTCACACATGCGCTGCGAGGTATGTGGACGCGAGATATACGGGCAACCATACTACAGGGTCATAGAGGGGGGTAAGATGACTGTCTGCTCCCAGTGCGCCCAGTTCGGCTCGAAGGACTGGGACCCCAAGGAGAAGCAGGTGACGCAGACCAGAAGACGCCCCGCCAGGTCGGCGGCGCCCCAGCGGCCCAGGAACGACATAGAGGCCGCCGAGACAATGGAGCTGGTGGACAACTACGGGGAGCTCATCAGGAGGGCCAGGCAGAGGAAGGGCTTGACCGTGGAGGACTTCGCCAAGAAGCTCAACGAGAAGGAGTCCGTGGTGAAGAAGCTGGAGCAGGAGGGCCTTAACCCGAGCATGAGCCTCATCAGGAAGGTGGAGAGCGAACTCGGCATCAAGCTCCTGGAAATGTCGTCCACGGCCACAGGCGCCGTCCTAACAAAGCCCCTCGGGCCCAGGACCCTGGGCGACATGATAAAGATCAATGTGCCGAAGGACGAGGAAGAGGAAGAGAAACCATAGCAGCAGCCATAGTGGTGACGGGTACCCCGGGCACGGGTAAGACAACCTTCTCGAGGCAGCTCTCACAGAGACTGGGGGCCACACACCTTGAGCTCTCCAGGTACGCACTGGACAACGGCCTAGTCACCGAGCGTGACGCCGAGAGGGACACATCGGTAGTGGACCTGAAGGCTGTGAAGAGAAGCGTAAAGGCCATGCTGAGGGGGGGCGAGAGGCTGGTGGTGGACGGCCATTACGCCCACGACGCCGTGAGCCCCGGGGACGCCGAGGCCGTCATCGTCCTAAGGAGGGCCCCCTGGGTTCTCGCCGAGGAGCTCAGGGGCAGGGGGTACGCGCCGGGTAAGGTCTGGGAGAACGTGGAGGCCGAGGCCCTGGGCGTGTGCCTGGTCGAGACCCTAGACAGGTTTCCTGCTGAGAAGGTGTGTGAGCTGGACACCACGGGGAGGACGGCCCAGGAGGTCCTAGAGATGGGGGTTGCCTACCTGGATGGAGGGTGCGGGGGCGGCTACATAGACTGGCTCGGCTACCCTGAGACAGTGGAGCTACTGAGGGCGAGGACATGTACCTGATAGCCAGGTGCCCCAGCTGCGGGAAGATTATAATGGCCAACGCGGGCAACAAGACCAGGTCTTGCCCCCACTGCGGGCACAAGGCCGACGTGCCCAGCCTCAAGGTCCTCGCCAGGGCGAGGACCAGCCAGGAGGCGGTGGAGACCATACAGCGCCTGAAGGAGCAGCAGAGCGACGCCGACTGGGAGCCCAGGTTCAAGAAGTTTAAGCCTTGAAGGCGGCGCAGCTCCGCCTATAGTCGGGCGAGAAAGTTTTGGTTTTTATATTAGAGTAGATGATAGGTTAGGGTTAGAGGTAACACGGTGTGGCTGCTATTACCGGTAGAAGGTTCTTCGAGGAGCTTGGACAGCTCGTTGACAAGCCCGTCGTCGTGGAGGACACCTCAGGAAAGACGTATGAGGGCGTCCTCCTGGGCTTCGACAGCCAGAGCATGAGCGTGGCTCTGGGCGACGTGAAAGGGACGCAGGGGACGCTGTACCACAGACTAGTGCTAACGGGAAGTATAATCGCCAAGATCATGGCCACTGACAAGCCCTTCAACCTGGAGGGGTTGAAGGAGCGCCTGGAGAGGGTCTTCCCCAACATGGTCCAGTACTTCTCCGAGGCCGGCGTCATCGTGGTCATGAGCACGATAAGGGTGAACGAGACCGGCGTCATAGAGGGCACGGGCCTGAAGGCGGACAGGGTCCGCGACATCTACAACAGGTTCATCGCCGAGACCACTTAACCCATTTTTTAGTTCAGACAATTATCCGGAACAAGTATAAGGCACCCAGACGGACCTTGAATTGAAGGTACAGGGTGAAGGCGTTGAGTCAGCCCCAGCTCAGGCTCCACCAGGCCATAGGGGGGTACACGTTTGAGGGCCCCTACATGGCCTCTGATCCCCTGCCGGGCGGACCCGGCCTCTACGCCGTGGTGTGCAGCGACCAGAGGGGCTACTACCTCCTGGACCTGGGCTACGCCCCGGACATCAGGAAGGGGGTGAGGGGGAGCAGACGCAGGGCGTGCTGGGAGAAGAACAGGAGAGGCGTCATGATGTACGCTTTTCTTGTAGACGAGGCGCTGAGCGACGTCGAGTACAGGGCCGTCGAGAAGGAGATCAGGGGAAAGTACCCGAGGCTGCCCTGCGGAAGGCCCTGAGCGCTGACGCGTGAGCCGCGCCGGGTAATCGCTAAGGATAAACAGTGGCGCCCCATCTCTCACAGCATGTCGTTTGAGCTGCGGGACAGGGACCTCCTGGGCAGGATAGGCCGCATACGCACCAAGAGCGGGTACCTGGAGACCCCGGCGTTCATGCCCGTCATCAACCCGATCCTCCAGACCCTGGCCCCCAAGCGGATGCGCCGAGAGTTCGGGTGCGACATCGTCATCACCAACAGCTACATCATCCGAAACCACTTCGGCGGCGTCCCGGGGCTCAACGTCCACAGGCTCCTGGACTACGACGGCGTCGTCATGACCGACAGCGGAGCCTACCAGATACTGGTCTACGGCGGCGTGGAGGTGTCCCAGGCCGAGATCATGGAGTTCCAGAAGAGCATAGGCTCGGACATAGCCGTCATCCTGGACATACCCACGGGGTGGGACGTGCCGCGGAGCA
>DASWLJ010000374.1:0-3748 GCA_036396185.1 Bathyarchaeia archaeon
TCCACCTTGGGCCCGGACGCGCCGCCCCGCCCGTCTTTGACGCGCCTCATGAAGCCCTCGCGATCAGCCTCCACGACCCAGACTGAGGCGTCCCCGCCGACCAGGGCCTTGGGCCCATCCGCGCCCAAGAGGGCGGCCATCGCCCTGTTGGCGAAAACCGTGGCTGTGCCACAGGCGATGAACATGGCGTCCACGCTGTCCTCGACCACTGCGCGATACACCTGACCTGACATCCTCGCTCCATTGTATCTGAGCCGGCCATGTTAATAAATAACAATGTGAAGATTGACTCGTCTTCGCCGCCGTCCTAGAGGCTAATGGAGACATCGGAGGCGCACAGGCATGGGTTGGTGGGCTGCCAAGCACCCTCAGGCGTGGGCGTCCGATCGGAGCCAGGATCGTCTCCCCGCGAACACCGAAGAATCACTTACCGTTGTTGCCGACCGGCTCGGGTGCTACCTGGGCCTGGCTCTCCTTCAATATGGCCTCGTCGGACACCGATACGTTGCTGAGGGGCAGCTTGATGGTGAACACCGTCCCCTTCCCAATGTTCGGCTTGAAGCTGACGAGCCCGCCATGCGCCTCGATTATCCGCTTGCAGACCGCCAGGCCCAGACCCGTACCCTTCGCCTTCGTCGTGAACAGGGGCGTGAATATCCTGGCCTTCACCTCGTCCGGTATCCCCACGCCCTCGTCCATGACGTGGATGAGGACGAAGTCGCCCTCCTCCTCGTCGCTCTTAATCACTATCTTCCCTCCGTTAGGCATCGCCTGGATCGAGTTCATTATCATGTTGTTGAGGACCCTCTCGAACAGGATGTGATCCAGTAGCAGCTCGCCCTCCGGGGGGATATCGATCACCACGTCTACGTTCTCGGGGATGACCAGCGTCGAGACGACTTTGTCTATGTAGTTCCTGACGTTTATCTTCTCCAGGTTGAGCGTTATCGGCTTCGCGTACGACTGTAGGTCCGACACTATCTTGTTCATGTAGTTCAGGTTTCGCTCGATTCTGTCCACCATCAAGACGTCCTCTTCGTTGTTGTATCTCTCCTTGAAGATGCTGAAGATCCCCGAGATGGCCTGTAGGGGGTTGCGGAGGTCGTGGCCCACCATGGCGGTCGTCTCGCCGATGCCCGCCAGCCTCTCGGCGTCCTTGAGCTTCTTGGTCCTCTCCTCCACTATCTCCTCGAGGCGCTCGGAGTAGCTCCTCAGGGACTTCTCAAGGGTCTTCCTCTCGGTGATGTCCTTGAGGACCAGTATCTGGGCCGCGATGTCCCCGCCCTTGTTGAATATGGGGTAGGCGCTCACGTCGAAGATGCGGTCATTGAAGTTGACCTCGCTCCTCTCCAGGCCGGTGTGCCAGTACCGGACCCACAGGTTCTTCCAGTCGTCGTTGGACTGGCTCGTCAACTCGTCGATGGTGCTCCTGAACTTCTCCTCGTCGGCGAACACGTTCTTCGCGTAGCTGTTCATGTCGACCAGCTTCCCCTCCTGGTTCAGCAGGATGATGGCGTCGTTCATCCTGTCGAATATTATCCCCCGGGAAGTCGTGAAGACCTCGTAGACGTTGGACGTCATCGGCTTGCTCACCGAGATCACTATGTTCAGGAGGATGAAGCTCAGCGACGAGTAGTCCGCGGCGGCGGCTCCCAACGAGAAATTATAGTACGCGCCGTACAGCAGCATCGACGCCATTAGGACGGGCTGCAGCAAACGAAGAACAGAGGCATTCTTCATATCGATGAGCGTCTTGATGAATATGGCTATTGATGATGCAATCAGCACATAGTTTAAACCGTATATCAGGTAGTAACCAAGCCTGTAGTCGTTTATGAGGATGGAGAAGTTCTCCACGTCAAGCGTGTGAGAGTAGACCCACGCCAGGCTATGGTAATCGTTGGTTAGAAAGAACGTGAGTAGGCCGACGTTGCACAGAAACAGCGCGAGGACGCTGTTCCTCGACACCCATTTCTTGTTGTACTGCGCCACCGCGTACAGGAGAATGAGCGTACCGACCGATGCCTTGCTCACGAAGCTGAGTTTGAACAGCGTGTTTTTCAGGAAATACTCCTGAGCCATTATCTCCAGTATGTAGAGAAGGCCCCAGACGAAGGCGCTTATGTATAGCAGTAACTCGATTTTCCTGGATAGATTGATGTTATACTCGAGGTAGAAACGCGACAAGACCACTAGGAGAAATATCAGCAGTAGTATCTGTACGCCGAATATGGCGTTTTGGCCGATTAACAGCTGCATTGGCGTGACCCTTGAAATCTTGGTGGAGACTCGATGGATTGGTTAAAAGAATTTATGAAGCATTGATAAGTAACGTTTCTTTCAACGCTGAGAGCCTCGAGGAGGCTCATGCGGGGACCTCGCTATGCTGTCCCTCCGCGTAGACGCCCGGTTCCTCCGCGCTCGTGTACATCTTCATCTCCGTCTGGAGCAGCTGTATCTCGTGGTCCTCCAGTATATTGGGGGACAGGGGCACTATCATGATGGCCTCGTTCTTGATCACGTAGTCGTTGATGAAGTGCAGAGCCTTCAGCGTGTTCAGGAACCCGTTCTGGGTGATGAGGTACTCTATACCGTCCAGGAGCACGACCCTGTTCCTCTCCTCGGCCCCCAGGAACGACAGTATGATGAATGTCAGCCCCTGGAGGTTCGTTATGCTGCCCTCCTGCTCGATGTTCGAGAGCCACAGTATGGGCGTGTGCGTCAGATCGTGCCTCTCCTTCACCTTTGCGGGCGGCTTCCGCGTGACGATGAGGCCCGCCTTGCCGTGGGTAACCTGGTCCACGAACATGGAGTAGCTGAGCTCCACCTTGCTCTCCATCACCAGGTGCATCTGGGCTGAAGCCATCTCGTACTTCAGCTTCGACTCCAGGTTGCTCTCAGGGTAGGATATGATCACGTACCTGTTCTTGAAGACCAAGTAGGCGAAGAGGGCCGACGCGAACATGGCCAGCGGGCTTATGGTCGGTATCTCGACGTTCAGTGAGGGGACGAAGTTCAGCGCGAGGCCCAGTATCACAGTGGCCCCGAAGGAGAGGAAGAGGTACTTCTCCGGCTTCTTGAACCAGACCTTCTTCAGCAACACGTAGACTCCGGCGAGAAGGTACACGCCGAAGACGGCGCCGAAGACATCCATGAGGGGCCCCCAGACGATGCTGTACCTCCAGTTAATGTACTCGACGCCGTAAACCAGCAGCGACGTGGGCAGCAGAGCGATCATCACTGCGCTGGGAACGTTGTAGAGGACGGTGAAGTATTTGATACCTATCCTGGTTTGGGGCTTCAGCAGCAGGGCGAAGTTGAACAGGGTGGGCATGAGCAGGGCCACCCCGAGCAGCATGAACTTGCTCCAAAGAACAGCGGACGTGTCGGTCTCGCTCGTCTTCCTCAGGAAGTCCCCCAGGCAGATGATCCCCACCGAGAAGGCCCAGACGCTGAAGACCCTGTTGATCTGCTCCCTGGGGTTCTTGTACAGGACGAATCCACTAAGAGCCACGTTGAACAGGAACGATGCCACTGCTATGATCAGATAGACTAACTTCGTGTCCATGTTTTCACCTCATCCACCGGGTGCCTGACACCCGATTTTCTCGACGGGACCCAGAAGTCCCCCATCCTCTCGCCCAGACCGATTATTGTGCCCCTGTTCTGCTCGTAGAATTCCCTTATCCTGCGCAGCTCAGAGCCATCCATCTGGCCCGAGTACTCCTTCCTCCCTCCGCTCCTGACC
>DASWLJ010000375.1:0-5994 GCA_036396185.1 Bathyarchaeia archaeon
CGAAGTCTCCAGCTCGCATGCGTGGCTCGTCCCGCCCCGCTCAGAGTCCCTCATCGACGTCACGCTCTCGACCACCTCGGGTATGGCCCACCAGTTCAGGGTGCCGCACAGGATGCCAGGCATCTCGACGATGGCCAGGCGCGCGGCGTTCTCAAGCCATGTAGAGTTGCTCCCGTGGCCGTTGACTAGGAGTATCCTCTTGAAGCCGTGGTGGGCGAGGCTCCTGACTATGTCCAGCATGTACTCTAGGAAAATTGTACCTCTGATGGTGATCGTGCCGGGGAAGTCCATGTGGTGTGGACTGTACCCGTGTGTCTGGACCGGAAGCAGGACGGCCTTCTCTGGGTCACCCTCCACGGCCTTCCTGCAGACCGCCTCCACGATCACGGCATCCGTGTTGAGGGGAAGATGGGGGCCATGGTCCTCCAGGGTGCCGACGGGCACCACCACGACCCTATCCTTGGATGTGTCCCTGACCTCGGGCCAGGTCAGTTCACCGTATAAGAAATTCATGGTTCAAGATGCCGCGCGGAGTTTATAGATTTTCAGTCAGGTTCTGTGGGGCCGTCTACCGTCGTTCAGGTCCATGTAACAGGTGTATTGAATATAGCATAAAGAACAAAAATAAGGGTTTGAGCTATTCAGGATGCTCAGAGCTTGTTTACTGCTTTTTCGAGGTTCTTAAGGGCTTTCATCAGTATTGATCTTGGGCAGGCGAGGTTTACCCTCATGAACATGGAGCCACCGGTTCCGAAGAGAATGCCCTCGTCCAGCCAGAGTTTCGCCTTCTTCAGCATGAAGTCATTGAGCTCTTTGTCGTTCAAACCCAGGCAGCTGCAATCTATCCATGCGAGGTAGGTGCCTTCAAGTGGGTATAGCTTGAGTCCGGGGAGCTTCTCCGCGATGAACTTTTCAAGGTACTTGAGGTTACCACGTAGATAGGTTAACAGCTCTTCCAGCCAAGCCTCACCCTTACTGTATGCGGCTTCCTGCGCAACCATTCCGAAGATGTTGCTGTGGCCACTTCCCTTCGATATTTGATACCGGAGGTCGTCCCTCAACTTCTTGTTCGGGATGATGGCGTTTGCATTGGTCAATCCAGCCAAGTTAAAGGTCTTGCTGGGGGCTACCAGCGTAACAGTTCTCTGCATGGCATCCTCGGAGACGATGGCGGTTGGAGTGTGCTTGATCTTTCCGAGGATGAGGTCGTTGTGGATCTCGTCAGAGATGATGATAATGTCCTTCTCCCTGCATATCTCTGCGAGCTTCTCAAGCTCTTCACGCTTCCAGACCCTGCTCACCGGGTTATGAGGACTGCATAGGATAATCATCTTTGTCCGATCATCGATCTTCTTCGCGAGGTCCTCGAAGTCCATCTCATAGTATCCATCTACGAGTTTGAGGGGGTTCTCGACTATCTGCCGTCCCGTGCCGAGAATCTGGTTCTTGAATGGGTAGTACACCGGAGGCTGGATTACCACCTTGTCTCCTGGCTGGGAATAGGCCTGGATCGTGATGCTGAAGCCGGCTACAACCCCCGGGGTCCAGATTATCCAGTCTTTTTGGACTCCTTTCCAGCCGTGGCGTCTGGCCATCCAGTTGATGAGCCCATTGTAGTAACCGTCACTGAATGACGTGTACCCGAATATGGGGTGGGCTGCGCGTTCCTTTAGGGCCTCTACGACTTCTGGCGGACACGCGAAGTCCATGTCTGCCACCCAGAGAGGGATCAAGTCATCATACCCCGTTCTCTGCTTCATGAGTGTCCACTTAGTGGAGTTAGTGGAGAATCTGTCTATTATTGTATCAAAGTCGTAAACCAAGTTGATCTGTTCAATATTACTCTCAGTCGATATATGTTTAACGAACAAGGGTCTGATTATGTTTTAATTATTGATTTTTATATTTTAAAAGAGGTAACACAGAACTTGTTTCGAGGAGTGGACTAGCGTCCATCCTTCGTGACAAGGTTCAATATGGGGGCTTCTAGAGGTATCCTTGGGGACCCGCTTGAAGATATGTGTGCTGGGCGGAACAGGAAACATGGGGACCGGCCTCACCGTCAGGTGGGCCCTGAGCCACGACATCACCATAGGCTCCAGAAGCACTGACAAGGCCAGGGGCATCGCGGACAGGCTCAACAAGCTGGCCAGGGGCTTCTACCAGGACCAGATGAAGGGAAGCATAACGGGGATGGAGAACGCGGAAGCCGTCGGCGGGGCCGAGGTCGTGCTGGTCTGCTTCCCGCCCGACGCGGTCATCCCGGCGGTCACCGAACTCAGGGAGCACCTGAGGCAGGGCCAGATAGTGGTGTCCACGGTGGTGCCCATGCGGCGCAGGAACAAGCTGTTCTACTTCACGCCCCTGGGGGCAGGGGACGAGAGGTCCGCCGCCGAGGTGGTTCAGGACCTGGTGAAGCCGGTGCCCGTGGTCTCGGCCTTCCAGACGGTGCCCGCCGCGTACCTGAACAACATAGACGCGGTGCTGAACCTGGACGTGCTGCTGGCGGGGGACGACGAGGTGGCCGTCTCCATCGTCTCCAAGCTTGTGAGGGACATAGCGAACCTGAGGCCGCTGAAGGTGGGGCCACTGATAAACTCCAAGTTCATAGAGGCCATAACGCCGCTGCTGCTCAACGCCGCGATACTGAACGGGCTGCACGACCCATCCATAAGGATAATCCCCTGGATGCCCTCGACCTGACCTCCCCGGGGAAACCTTGAACTGTAGCCTAGGTACAATCGCGGCTAGGCGGGGCGGACACGCTCATAGTCCCGGGTGAAGCTCCTCCTCAGCCGCTTCTTCTCCTCGTCTAGGAGGAAGCTGGTCTCCACGGAGGCCAAGCTGACCCTGAACAGCTCCTCCGGGGTGAACCCCAGGTGCCTGTGGAGCTGAAGGTACTCGTTGTTCATGTCGGTGCCGAACATGGGAGGGTCGTCGCTGCTGACGCTCACCTTGATACCAGCCTGCATGAATCTCCTGATGGGGTGCTCGCCCCATGACGGGACCGCAGCCGTCCTGATGTTGCTCACCGGGCAGCACTCGATGGCTATGCCCTTCTCGGCTATCGCCTTCATCAGCGCAGGGTCACGCCCCGCGGCTACGCCGTGACCGATCCGCTCCGGCCTCAGCGCCTCCACGCACTCCCAGACATAGTCGGTTCCTGCGCCCTCCCCCTGGTGGGCCACCGTGTGGAGCCCCATACCCCGGGCCCTACTGTAGCACTCCCTGTACGGGGCCGGCGGGTACCCCAGCTCGCTCCCGCCTGTGTCGATGGCCAGGATGTTGTCCCGCTTAGCCTCTATGAGGTCGAGGGCCTTCATACCGACCTCGGGGCCGTAGTTCCGGACAAGGTCGATCCTCAGGGTGCAGGACACGCCGAACCTCCGCTTCGCCCTCCTCACGCCCCTGTTGATGGCGTCCACCATCAGCCCGTAGTCCAGGCCCCGGCGGACGTGGTCCCACGCAGAGAAGATGGCCTCCACGTGGCGCACGTTGCACGCTGCCTGGCTCTCCAGCATCTCGTAGGTGATCCTCTCGTAGTGGCTCTCCTTGGTGATGGTGTCGTTAACCTTGCTGTAGATGTCTATGAAGTGGGGGAAGTCCCTGTACGTGTAGAACCTCTCCAGGTCCTCAAGGGTCTCGTAGGGGAGGTCGGAGCCGCTGTCCCCTATGAGCCACAGGAACGTCTCCGGCTTCGTGGAGCCCACGATGTGGACGTGCTGCTCAAGCTTCGGGAGCGCCCTTATGGCGTCCTCCACAGACATGAACCTGATAACGGCGATGCGGTTATAAGCTCACCCATCAGGCGCCTTCCCGTAGCACTCCCTGATGAACAGGGCGAAGATGAGGGTCATGGCGACGGCGCCGCCCAACAGAACAATGTTGGATGCCCCGTACCCGCCAGTCGCGTCCACGAGGCCCCCGTACAGCGGCGCCACCACGCTGAACCCTACCGTGCCAAGGCCGTTCACAAGCCCCAGCCCGATCCCCGCCCTCTCCGGGGGCAGCGTCTCTGGAACCATGCTGAAGAAGAGCACCCAGAAGCTCACCATGAACGTCATCCCGGAGCCGAGGGCCATGTAGACGACGAGGGGCAGGCCGCCGGGCAGGCCCAGGAAGACGGCGAGTATGACCGTGTAGACGGCCGAGAACGCCACTATGGGCAGCTTACGCCTCCGCAGCCTGTCGGAGACTGCCGCGATGACTATGCAGCCCGGTATGCCCGCTATGCTTCCCACGCTGGCCACCTTCCCCGCGTCAAGGTACGTGAAGCCCTTGACGTCTATCAGGTACTGGGGCAGCCAGGTGAGGAACACCCAGCTGAAGCTGGCCAGGACGTAGCCCGCTATGAAGGGCAGGAGCCGGGTGTCCGTTACTGTGGCGAGCAGCGTCCCGAGTATGGGCTGCCTCCTGATGTGAGGCCCATCCACCACGGTCTCACCCCCATCCCTCAGCACCAGGAAGTTCATGGCCCAGTTTACCACCAAGATGAGGCTCATCCCCAGGTACAGGGGCCTCCAGTCGCCCAGCCGCTGGACGGCGAGGGGAAACCCCATGTAGGCGACGAAGTTGCCCAGGCCGCTGGCCGCGCTGAGGACGCCTATCGCCGTGGCCTTCCTCTCCGGGGGGAACCAGTTGGATATGAGCCTAACGGCGTTGATGTAGAAGACGCTGCACCCGACCCCTATCATGAGCTGGGCCGCGCCCAATAGGCCATAGCTTCTGCTCAGCCAGAACAGGAAGACTCCCGCAGCGGTGAGGGCCGTGAACCCGAGTATCGTCTTCCTGGCGCCCAGGGCGTCGCTGAGGATGCCGCTGGGAATCTGCATGACCCCGTAGACGAAGAAGAACGCCGAGATGAGGAGCCCCATGCTGCCGTGGCTGATGCCAAGCTCACCGATGAGTATGGGCGTCAGCGCCCCAGCCGCGCTGCGGAGGAAGTTCTCCACGAAGTACGTGACGCATATGGTGACGAGCAGCACATAGGCGTAGTTCCTCTGCTTGGCCAAAGGCATCTCCGAGGTGGATGAACCAGCGGACTTAAGCTTATCGAAACGGGGGCGTAGAGCATTTATGGTGTATAAGCCATTGATTATACATGGAACATAGAGCAGACGTAGCCATCATAGGCGGCACAGGGGTCTACGACCCCCAGCTCATCGAGGACGCCCAGGAGGTCAAGGTGTACACCCCCTACGGGGCCCCATCGGACCTCGTCACCCTGGGCACCTACAAGGGTAAGAGGATCGCCTTCATCCCCCGCCACGGCAGGGGCCACACGATACCGCCACACAGGCTCCCGTCCAGGGCCAACATCTGGGCCCTCAAGAGCCTGGGCGTGAAGAGGATCGTGGCCAGCAGCGCAGTGGGCAGCCTACGCGAGGACTACAAGCCGGGGGACTTCGTCATCACGGACCAGTACATAGACAGAACCAAGGACAGGCCCGACACATTCTACGACGGCGGCCAACTATGCCACATATCCTCGGCCGACCCCATATGCCCGCAGCTCCACGAGTTCTTCGCGAAGCACACCAAGAAGCTAGGGTTCCCCGTCCACCCCACAGGCACATACGTCTGCGTCCAGGGCCCCAGGTTCAGCACCCGCGCCGAGTCCAAGCTCTTCAGGCAGTGGGGCTGCGACATCATAGGGATGACCCTCCACCCAGAGGCCATCCTCGCCCGGGAGGCCGAGCTCTGCTACGTATCCATAGCCATGGTCACCGACTACGACGTCTGGGCCGAGAAGCCGGTGACCAGCGATGAGGTCATGGAGACGATGCGGAGCAACAGCGCAAGGTTCAGGGAGCTCATCATGAGCGCGCTGCCCCTCATCCCCGAGAAGAGGACATGCCAGTGCGGCGAGAGCCTCCGCTACGCACTTCTCTAGGACCGCCTGGGAGTCAATGGATTGACTAAGAGCTTCGCCTTCTTGGTCCTGGAGGAGCACCCCTACGGCAGGGAGATGCTGATGCAGCTCATGGAGGCCGG
>DASWLJ010000376.1:0-4387 GCA_036396185.1 Bathyarchaeia archaeon
ATCGGCGTTTCAGGCCAACAACGATTGGAAGAGTACACAAGCAAATGTCATACGACCCTTAAAGATATTCTTCAATCTAAAGGCTACACGATTGTTGATGAGTTTGGTTGTGCAGGTTTTAACACTAATAAATTTCTTTGGAGATTTGGTGGGTTGAATAAGGGTAGACCTGACGCTGAAGACCTCAAGCATGCTGAGGAGTTAGCTTTGAAATTGAAGGGGTAAACTGCAAATACCCACATCCTCTGAACTTGTTGCTCCTTGCGGGATAAACTGTGGAATATGCGTAGATTACTTTGGGTATACGTGCGCGCGCACAGCATCTTATTCGAGTATACCCTTTTTCCTCTAGGGATATACCCGACACATATTTCCTTATGAATAACTGATTATATCTTTCCCTGAAAACACCCTTACCAGCGTTTCTGCTCTGACATTAATTTTCAGCTATGACAGCCTACACATGCCCTGACTATCGCATCAGCCCCCAACTTCCACGTGGTTGGTTGGGATAAAATTTGGCCCCCAAACCCCCTTACTTACACTAAATACTATCTGACACTAACTCACTACCCCCTTGCTCTTCCTTACCCACCACTCCATCTACAAATAGACAAACATGAGCAAACATGAGTCGCAAATATTATTTCTTAAGAGGTTTGGAGTGAGATGGCAAGTGTTACAAGCCAAATTCTGGCTGTCCCCTGTGAGGGGGCTCACCGCGTGCGCGGCGATTTTTACCCAGTTATGTACTCTGAAAAAAGGGAAAAGAAGTTGGAAAAGACAGCGCCCGTGTAATCGTTCGTTGTGGTTCCTATTTTGGCTCAGATTTTACGCGTTTACGTAGCGTCAGGATCGTTCCCATCATAACTATGGCAGCGATGATGAGTGCGATGTATGTGAGAGTCATATGTGTGCTTAGAGAGGATTGAAGGTCGTCGATGAGAGCGTTTAAGGCGCCCAGATCGTTTGTCTGACTAGTCAACTGTCCCTGCAGGCCCGCCATGATCATGGCGTCGGCCCGAATCTGCGCCTCAAGGTCACGCACCGTCCTCTCCGGGCTCTCAAGCCAAGCGAAGAGGTCTGCGAGAACTCTGTCCTGCATCGGGCCTAGGGGCTGAATCCACCCGTCAACCGGGTAGAAGGTGTGCCCGAGCCCCGGATACGTTATCAGCGTGTGATCCACGTGTCCAGTCTCAGTAAGCCTCTGCTCCAACAAGAAGGCCTGCTCGACCATAGTCTGGGTGTCCCCTTCGCCCTGCAGAATCAGGATGCTCGCAGACACGTTGCCGATAATGTCTAAAGCTGTGTCATTCAAAGCGAAGTGAGATTGTAGCCAACGCCAATAGTACGGGCTATCGGGGTCGGATGAAGTGTAAAGATCGAAAAATGCTGTCTGGAGCGGCTTCAACTCGTTCTCTATGTCAAAGTAGCCGTCCATGTTCGCGTCTATCCCGGGGAGCCAGCCCCATTCCCCCGCAACGTTTTGAATGAGAGCCAGCGGCGGAAGCGGGCACACGTTAACGTTCTCATAGCTCAGAGCGGCTTCAACTTCCTGGATAGACAGGAGGCCGTCGTGGTCGGCGTCAAACGTATCCTCAGCGCATATGGCCGGGCGTTCGACTATCTGGAAGTAGACTATCTCACGAAGGTTCTGGGCGCCGGCCCCCATCAACACGATGTTCGTGATCGTGGGGTCCTTGACGGCGATCCTCGGCGCAATCATGGTTCCCTCGCTGTGCCCGATTATGGATATGCTTGAGGAATCGACCTCGGGCTGCTGCCTAAGGACCGCCAGCGCCTTCTCCGCGTCCTGAACCAGATCCTGCACTGTTATATTCCCCCAGGCACCCATGTCCAGGATCGCGCCGTTCAGGCCGACCCCCCTCTTGTTGTACCTCAGCACCGCGAACCCCCTGTTAGACAGGTATTCAGCGATCTGCAGAAACGGTCTCGTAGGCTCGTCAGTACCCGTGACAATGGGGGGAATATACTCATCCATATCCATGTTACCCGAGCCGTGAATGAGGAGAACCCCCGGAAAGGGCCCGTCACCCATGACGGGGAGGGTGAGCTGCGCATCGGTCTTCAAACCGTCGCCCAGATCGATCACCAGGTCCCTTCGCCTCACGGTCTCCATAATCGCTCCCTGGGCATGCGCTTCAGGCAGAAGCACACCGCCCGGAACAACGGGCAGCAACAGGAAGACTACGAGGCAAGCAAACATTCTAGACTTCATTTTTCCTCACCTGCCTCTACAGCTAATCTGAGCCCCTTGACGGAGCTTAACGACCCGGAGGACTTGACTACCATCGCATTTACGTTCACCATACCAATCATCCAGTCGCAAAGCCCCCCTGTCCACCCATTAACCTACTTTAGGAGACCTGAATACTTTTTTTCATACAACCTGCAATTTCAGTACTCTTTTGCGCGCGCAGCAACAGGGGGAGCCATGTACCGTGCGTCTCCGGTGGCTACGCGCGCTCCTGATGCTCGGCGACGGCACATCGGCGCTGAGCCTAATTGGTACTTGGATTCGGGAAGGAGCCGATCAAGGGCTTCGCCCTCTCCCAATAATAAAGGAAAAGATCCCTGCACCACTTCAGGAAGTCGGGGTCACTGCCAAAGTACTGCGCGTGATCCATCTTTCCGTTCAGGTAAGGTAAACCAAACACGGCCTCCTTGTCCGAGACTATGACTATCAAATTGAAACCGGGTATGGTGCGCCTCTGCACGCCCTCGGCGGGCTTGAAGCCAGGCGGCGGGATCACGTTCTCGGGCAATATCGTACGGAGATCGAGGCCCCTCTTCAAGCCCTCAGCAACTAAAGGTGGGGCGCTCAAGTGGAACTGATTGGCGGCCGTCCAACAAAATTCCTCGGAATCTCCCAGTATTTTCATATGGTAAACGAGGTTTGAGATGGTATCCTCCCTGAAGGTGAAATTAGAGAGTTCACCGAACCTGGCGATGAACTCCATTGGTAGCGCCGATGTGTCATGTTCAAGGAAGTACCCCCTGTTTTCCGTCACGAAGCCCAAGGAAGGCACGAGAGAGAGTACGAGCTTCCCGTAGGGAGTAACCTTGTACAAGCCCTCCGAGTCCTTGAATATTAGCTCGGCCTCGCTAAGCCTCTGTAGGTGGCGGCTCGTCTCCGTCACAGTCATGTCTTGCCTCTGAGCCAGATGACTGAGCTTCAGCGCCTCCTTGCTCAAGTTGCTAAGAATCATCGTACGCTCGTCGCTGGACAACTCAAAGAAGAGGGCCCCAAGCTTCTCCATAGAGTATGGTTCCTTCTAGAAGATGATAAAAATTACGAATAGGCAGGCTCGGTCTACACAGGTTGGATTGTTTGCTGCATCGAGAAAGAGATAAAATGTTGTTGGAGGCTCAGCCGATGACCTGCTTGAAGACCCTCAGGTGGTTTCCGCCCAGAATCTTCAGCACGTCCTCGTCGCTGTAGCCCCGGCCCACAAGCTCCCTAGTTACGTTAGGCATCTTGGACACGTCCTCCAACCCCTTCGGCGGGTTCCCGATGCCGTCGAAGTCGCTGCCCAGGCCCACGTGGTCGGGGCCCACCAGTTTCACGATGTGGTCTATGTGGTCCACCAGCTTTGAGACGGTCGCGTCCTTGCCCTCCTTGGTGACGAAGGCTGGGGCGAAGTTCATGCCCATGACGCCTCCGTGGTCGGCCAGGGCCTTGATCATGTCGTCGGTCAGGTTCCTTTGGTGGTCGCAGACGTCGCGGGCGTTGCTGTGGCTGGCTATGAAGGGGCCCTTCACAACGTCGCAGACGTCCCAGAAGACGCTGTCGGTCAGGTGGCTCACGTCGAATATGATGCCCAGCCTATGCATCTCCTCGATGGCCTGGACGCCCAGCTCGGGCAGCTTGCTCCCGCTGCGATTGGCGTTCCAGCCGTCGGCGAAGGGCGTCCGGTAGTTCCAGGCTAAGCTCAGCATCCTGAGCCCAAGCCTGTGGTAGACCCTGAGGGCGGCCAGGTCCCCCATGAGGGGCTCGGCGCCCTCAATGGCGAGGAGCCCGCACACCTTACCCTCCTTCTTGGCCTTCAGTATCTCCCCGCTCGTGGTCACGGCCACGATCCCGGGGTTCGCCTCGATCTCCGAGTAGAACTTGTCCACCATCAGGGTGGCGAGCAGGGACGCCTCCGGGACGAAGGCCCTGGTCCCCGTGTATATGGCGAAGGTCTGGCACGTGACGCCCCCCTCCACCATCCTGGGGAGGTCAATGTGGCCCTTGTCGCTCCGCTCCCCAAGCTTCCGCGCCGGCTGGCCGTAGCGGGGTAGGAACTGCATGAGGGTGTCGCAGTGGGTGTCCACCACCACGGCCTTCCCGTGTAGCTTGACGGCTCTCGCTTCCTGAGCCTTG
>DASWLJ010000377.1:0-4332 GCA_036396185.1 Bathyarchaeia archaeon
TGCGTGGACCTGCTGCCACCCTCGTGGACGTGGAGCGTCTGCGCCCTGGGCCGCAACGAGATTCCCATGGCCGCCGTCGCCACGGTGATGGGGGGCCACGTGAGGGTGGGCTTCGAGGACAACGTGTTCCTCAGGCGCGGCGTGCTGGCCGAGAGCAACGCCCAGCTAGTCACAAAGGTCGTGAACATAGCCAGGGAGCTGGAGCGGGAGGTAGCCTCGGTGGACGACGCCAGGGAGATGCTGGGCCTCAGGAAGCCGTGAACTGGCTCACCAGCGACTACGCACATTTCTGAAATCTTTTAATCCTAGATTGCATCGAAGGTGGCATTTTACCTGGTTTTCATGAGCTTGCCCGCTGATGTCGTTGGGACGCTACATGCCGCAGCCGCTTTCGTTAATCCTTTGTCCTCTGTAATCAAGGTAGCCTCCAGCCGCACAGCCGCCGTGAGGTAGCACGAATCATAGTAGCTAAGGTTGAGCCTGTCAGCGTTACTTAGAATCTCAAGTCGCTCAGAGAGCTCCTGCTGGGGCTCGACCCTGAGCCTGAGCATCGCCTCGTGGAAAGCTGTTAGGAGAATCCGTGACTCCTCCTCTGTCAGCTTTTTAAATATGTGTAGGTCCTTCCAAACCGCGTTCCCCAGCTCGTAGGCGGCGATGGCGGTTGTCGCTATGTTCGTCTCGTCGTCGCCTTCGGGAATCCATCCCGCCCTCGTGAGTAGCATGATGCTGTTCGCGTCCAGGAGCAGGGCATTCAACGCTCGTCCCTACTCTTCCTTATGAGATCGACAAGGTGGTCCTCGGGCACCTTCTGAAGTATCCTAGCCGCCTCCTTAAGCAGCCTACGATACTCCTCGTCTTCCAGTCGCCTGACCTCTCTGGCGACGGCTTCGTTGATAAGCCGGTTAACGTTCACCCTATGTTCCTTGAGTTTAGCCTTGTGCTCAGCTGGTATCTTTGCGGTGACAGTCGCCTGCGGGCCCATAGTATTACTTTTAAATTACTACTTTAAAGGTGTTACTAAGAATTTAGGATTTCTTGAATAAGCCAGGTATAAAATTTTAGACGTTCTTCCCCTAAAAAATAATAAGGGTCCTGCCCAACTCTACTTCTGATCGCATTGAACATGGATGATAAGAAGGCCAAGCGGGTCACCATCGACTTGGACGAGGTGATAACCCGAAGCGACGGCACCACGGCCCCCATGAGGGAGTTCGTCAAGGAGATGCTCCACTACAACCCCGACTTCGAGATCACGACCAGCCCCCGGGGCGAGACCTGGTACCTCAGGAAGAGAAAGTAGGCGCCTCAGGCGCCCGTTATTTTCCGCACCTTCTCCTCGAAGCCCGGGTCCCTGACCCTGTGGGACCCGTACTGCATCTCTTCCAGGCTGTGGCCCATGGCGAGCCCCAGTAGCTGCAGGTAGAAAAGCGCGGGCACCTTGAAGGGTAGGCCCAGCTTCCTGGCGGCCATCATCTGGCCCGTGTCGTACTGCTGGTAGCACTGGGGGCAGATTACGGTGAAGCAGTCGGCTCCCGCCCTCCTAATACTCTCCAGCCTGTTCTTGAGCCACGCGTATCCTTCCTCCTGCTGCCCGTAGGCGCCTATCATCCAGCCGCAGCACAGGTTCTTCAGGTCGTAGTCCACGCTCGTGGCGCCCAGCGCCTCGACCATCCGGTCCAGCAGCTTGGCGTCCAGCCCGTACCTGTTGGAGAAGTGGCACCCGGTGTGGGCGGCGACTCTGAGACCCGTGAGGGGCCGCTTGACGGCCTCGCCGATCCTCTTGACGCCGACCTCCTCCGCGAGCACCTGGATGAAGTGTCGGACCTTTGCCTTCCCCGTGTACTGGTGGCCCGTTTCGGTTAGGGCCTCGTTCACCTTTCCTCGGAGCGCCGGGTCCTCCAGCTCGTCCACGGTGTGCTTAAGGGTGTAGTAGCAGCCATTGCACATGGTTATTATGTCGCGTCCCTGCTCCTCCGCGAGCGCGATGTTCCTGGCCGCCACAGTGAGCCAGGTCAGCTTCTCGTGGAGGCTGAACCCCGTTGGCTCGGGGCAGCACGTGAAGCCGGCCACGTCCACCAGCTCCACCCCCAGCGCTGGCATCAGCTTCCTCGCGACGTACTCGATGTGCGGGGCCCTCGAAGGTATGAAGCAGCCTCTGAAGAACGCGTACACGCCGGTCACCGCGGTTCGCCTCCTTCACGCTTCCTCGTCTTCTCCGCGATCAGGGCCAGCTCCGAGGCCGGGGCCTCCTCCAGCGGAGGCAGCCCCAGCTTGCTTCGAGCCGAGTGCGTCAGGGACGAGGCCGGGTACACGGAGCCAGTCTTGATGACGCCCTCTATCTCCCCCTGCACCAGCTCCCTGGCCAGGGGCCTGAAGGCCCCCGTGGGGCAGACCTCTGCGCACTCGCCGCAGGAGGCGCATGCAGACTCCAGGAGCGCCTTCTCGGCGCCGGCGACCACGTTCATGTTGTAGCCGCGCCCCTCGTAGTTGAGGACGCCGTAGTGTCTCAGCTCGTTGCATGCGCTGACGCAGCGGCCGCATAGGATGCACCTGTCGGGCTCGCGGACGATGACGGGGTTTCTGGCGTCTGTGGGCCTCTTAGGTCTGGACCCGGTGAGCAGCCTCCTCCTGTCCGGCTTCAGGCCTAGCTCCTCGGCTAGGTCTAGGAGCACGTTCACGCCGTCCTTGTCGAGGTCCGCTGCGTCCACGGCCAAGTTGTCTATGAGCAGCTCCACTACCACCCGCCTGGACTCCTGGACGCGCTCGTTCGCCGTCTCCACGGCCATCCCCTTGGATATGGGGGTCGTGCAGGCAGCCTCCAGCCTGTCCTTCCGCCCCAGGTCCACCACGCACATGCGGCACGCCCCCGTGGGGGCCAGCCTGGGGTGGGTGCACAGGGTCGGGATGCGTATGCCGTTCTCCTGGGCCACCTCGAGGATCGTCTGCTCGGGCCGCCCCGTCAGCTTCCTGCCGTCTATGGTTATCTCCACGCTCATGGCTACCAGACCTCCTTTATGGCGCCGAAGGGGCACCTCGTCTCGCATCTCCCGCACTTGACGCACTTCTCGGCATCTATGGCGGCCTTCTTCACCGGTTTACCTGTCTTGGGGTCACGTGTCTGGCTGAAGCTTATGGCCTCGGAGGCGCACTCCTTGGCGCAGAGCTCGCAGCCCTTGCACAGAGTCTGGTCCACCTCGTAGCCCTTCATGAAGTGCTTGCAGAGGTGCGACGGGCAGGTGCCGCCCGTGATGTGGGCCTGGTACTCGTCGGGGAAGTACGTGAGTGTGCTGGTTACGGGGTTGGGCGCCGTCCGGCCCAGTGCGCAGAGGCTGGAGTCGGCGACGGCCTTGGACAGCCTCCTGAGGGTGTCCAGGTCCTCCAGCGCGCCCTCCCCCACGGTGATGCGCTGGACCACGTCCAGCATGGCCTTGAGCCCCACCCTGCATGGGGTGCACTTGCCGCAGGACTCGGCCGTGGTGAAGTTGAGGAAGTAGCGGGCCAGGTCCACGATGCAGGTGTCCTCGTCCAGGACGATGATGCCGCCCGAGCCCATGATGGCGCCGGCGTCCTGTAGAGTCTCGTAGTCAAGGGGTAGGTCAAGCTTGGCCTCGGGGAGGCATCCGCCCGAGGGGCCCCCGATCTGGACGGCCTTGAACCTCTTGCCGCCCGGGACCCCGCCGCCTATGTCGAATATGAGCTGCCTCAGCGTCATGCCTATGGGCACCTCGGCCGCGCCCGTCCGGGTCACCTTGCCCGCCAGGCAGTACACCTTCGTACCCTTGCTCTTCGCCGAGCCTATCTTCGTGTAGGCGTCCGCCCCTCCAGCGATGATGGTGGGGACGTGGGCAAGGGTCTCCACGTTGTTGATGGTTGTGGGCATGTCCCAGAGGCCTCTGGTGGCCGGGAACGGCGGCCTGGGCCTGGGCATCGCCCGCTTCCCCTCTATGGCCGCGATCATGGCCGTCTCCTCGCCGCACACGAAGGCGCCGGCGCTGAGCATCGGCTTCACGTCAAGGCTGAACCCCGATCCCAGGATGTTCTCGCCGAGGAGGCCGTGCCTCCTCGCGTCGTTGATCGCCGTGGATAGGTGCTCGGCCATGAGGGGCTTCTCCGCCCTGACGAATATGTAGCCCGTGTTGGCGCCGATGGCGTAGGCCGCTATCATGAGGCCCTCCAGGACCCTGTGGGGGTCCCCCTCAGCCGTGAGCCTGTTCATGAAGGCGCCGGGGTCGCCCTCGTCGGCGTTGCAGATCAGGTACTTAGGCTGGGTTGTCTTCCTATGAATGAACTCCCACTTAGTGCCCACGGGAAAGCCCGCCCCGCCCCGGCCGC
>DASWLJ010000378.1:0-2510 GCA_036396185.1 Bathyarchaeia archaeon
CCTACGTGGAGGAGTTCCCCCTGGTGCTGGAGTGCAGGGTCTTGGAGACCGTGAAGCTGGGGCTCCACACGATGTTCGTGGGCGAGATAATGGACGTGAAGGCCGACGAGGACGTGTTAACGGACGGTGCCCCTGACATCCAGAAGATCAGGCCCATCGTGTTCGGGGCGGGGGACCACGGCTACCACGCGGTGGGCGTCAGGATAGGAGACGCCTTCACCAACAGGAAGCCACCCATAGAAGGGTAGGGCTCAGCGCTCCGCGAAGTGGTAGAGGAAGCTGACGTTGCTCTTCTCCACCTCGCGGACGCCGTGGACCCTGGCGTGCTTACCATCATACCCGTCCACAACGTAGTATTCTTGGGGCGTGTGGGCCAGGGCGCCGTGGCCCAGGCCGCCGCCCACTATGGGCAGCCGCAGAGGCGGGTCGAGGAACACGTAGGCGGGCCAGGCGGGGCTGGTGAGCTGGAATGCGCCGATGGGCGGGCTGATGCTGTAGGGCACCCCGAACTCCTCGTACATGTCGTACATGGCCTCCGCCGCCGGGGACCTGTACTTGCCTACGCCCCAGCTGTAGCCGCCCAGGAACCTCATCTCCACGTCGGGGTAACCGCGCTTGGCCAGGTGGCTCCTGATCTTCTGCTGCAGGTCCTCTGACCTCTGGTTTGGGACGAACCTTATGTTGTGTTTGCTGGTCACCTTGTGGGGTAGGAACGTCTTGGTGCCGGGCCCCGTGTAGCCTCCCCAGATTCCGTCCAGGTTGATGCTTGTGCCGAAGTTGAGGGCGTAGAAGATGTCCTTGGGGTCGGTCATGTCGTCCACGTAGTGGTCGAACTTGTAGAACCTCTTGTATAGCTCCGGGTCGAAGACGTCCAGCGCGGGGACGCTGCTCCTGTAGCCCTCCTCGATGATGCGCCTGTCCTCGTCGCTGGGCACCGCTATGCCGTCGTACCAGCCCTCCACGGCTATCCTGTTGCCGTCGTCCTCCACCAGGGTGCCTATGGCCTTGACGTGCCTCCACGCGGGGCTGTCCACGAACCGCTTGTAGCCCCCGTGGATGCCGAACTCCCTGGGGCCGCGGCCCCACCTGGCGCCGCTGGTCTCCAGCTCAATGTAGAGGAGGCCCTCGCTGCCCAGCAGGGGCCGGGCCATCCCGTTCTGGTCCTGGCTGCATATGGGGAACCAGACCGCGTCCGCCCTCCTCAGCCTCCCCTGGTGCTTCTCCACGAAGCCGGGCATGCTCCTGCTGCCCATCTCCTCCTCGCCCTCCAGGACGAAGATGAGGTTCACGGGCAGCTCCCCCACGGCCTGGATGGCCTCCACGGCGTTGAACGCGGTGGCCATGGGGCCCTTGGTGTTCATGCAGCCCCTGGCGTGGTAGACCCTGCCGAAGGGCTCACGCTCCTCGATCCTCGCCTCGAAGGGCGGTATGGTCCAGCCGTCGTCCACGGGCTGCACGTCGTACATGCCGTACACTATGAGGGTCTTCTCAGCGCCGGCGCTGTACTCGCCGTACACGATGGGCCAGTAGTAGTCGGGCTTCACCGCCTCCACCTTGGAGCAGCCCAGCCGGATCAGCCACTCCTTGAGGTACTCCACGATCTCGTCCATGCCTTCCCCGGTCTGGCTTATGCTGGGGTAGCGCAGGAAATCGCTGATCTTGATCTGGCTCAGGTTAGCGTCATGGTCCCGTTCTATCCTCTTGTAGACCTTCTCCTTCACGGACATGGGGTATGGATCGGTGCTTGCAGGGATGAAACTTGCGAGCACCCGCCGGGGGAAACGATATATCGGCTCCGGGGCGGGTTCATACCATGAGCGAGAACGTTCTAGCAGTGAAGGGAGGACTCCTCTGGGATGGCACGGGTTCGGACCCGGTGCCCAACGGGGCGGTCCTCGTCAGGGGCAAGCAGATCGTGGACGCCGGCCCCGCCAGAGACGTGGATATCCCTAAGGATGCACGGGTCATCGACGCCCGAGGAAAAACAATCATCCCGGGCCTCATGGACCTCCACGTCCACATATTCCAGATGGTGGGCCCCCTCGACTACCACGAGCGGTACCTGATACCCGAGAGCCTACAGCTCCTATACGCCGTCAAGCACGCCCGGGTGCTCCTGGAGGCCGGGTACACCACGTGCCGCGACCTGGTCTACCCGTTCCCCGAGTACACGGGCAGGGACGCCGTCAGCCTCAGGACCGCCCTGGAGCAGGGCCTCGTCAGGGGCTGCAGGCTGGAGGTGGCCGGAGTCGTCACATCCACGGCCAGCCACCTGGACGTCATAAGGCCCTACCCCCTCAGGTACATGCACATAACGGCTGACGGCGTGGACGAGGTCCGCAAGATGACCCGCATCTGCGTCAGGGAGCAGGTGGACTGGATCAAGACAACAACCACGGGCGGCATGGCGGGTGGCCCCACCAACGACCCCAACTACAGGAACTACACGCCGGAGGAGCTGGACGTCATCGTGGATGAGGCTCACAGCTTCGGCCTGAAGGTGGCCAGCC
>DASWLJ010000379.1:0-2725 GCA_036396185.1 Bathyarchaeia archaeon
GGCGACAACATAGTATTCATAGGCGTCTCGGCGGGCCACAGGGACCAGGGCTTCGACGCGTGCCGCTACATAATCGACGAGCTGAAGAGGAGGGTGCCCATATGGAAGAAGGAGATCACTCCGGACGGAGTCGTCTGGGTGGAGGGAGACAGGCATGAGTAGGGACCCGGTTAGGATGATCGACGTCTCCGGGAAGGAGACGGTGCCCAGGAGGGCGACGGCGGTGGGCACGCTCAAGCTCAAGAAGACAACCGTCGACGCCATAAGGGGCGGCGAGGTTAGGAAGGGGGACCCGCTGACGGTGGCCGAGGTGGCCGCAATCCAGGCCGTGAAGAAGACAAGTGAACTCATGCCACTCTGCCACCCTGTGCCCGTGGACGCCGTCGACGTCAGGTTCAGGCTGGGCGCCGACCACGTCGAGGCCGAGTGCACGGTGACGGCCACCTACAAGACAGGGGTGGAGATGGAGGCGCTCACCGGCGTGGCCGTGGCGCTTCTCAACGTCTGGGACATGGTCAAGTACCTGGAGAAGGACGAGGGGGGCCAGTACCCCGACGCCGCGATAACCGAGATAAGGGTCACGGAGAAGTGGAAGGGCCGGTGAACGCGGAGCACCCCAGGAACCAGGAAGCCAAGACCGTCTTCGCGCTGCTCGTCACCAGCGACAGCCGCACCAAGGACGAGGACGAGACGGGGAGGCTGGCCGTCCAGCTCATAGAGGAGGCCGGGCACCAGGTTAAACTCTACGACATGGCGCCCAACGACGAGAAGAAGATAGAGGCGTGGCTCAAGAAGGCAGTGGGCCAACCCGAGGTCAGGGTCATAGTAACCAGCGGGGGCACAGGCATAGGCGCAAAGGACAAGACCGTGGACGTAGCCCAACCCATGTTCGACAAGGCGCTGCCCGGGTTCGGCGAGCACTTCAGGCGCCTCAGCTTCGACGACGTCGGTCTGCCCGGCGTCTGGAGCAGGTCGTCCGCGGGGGTGTGCCGGGGCAAGCTGGTCTTCTGCCTGCCCGGCTCCAGGGGTGCCGTGGGGACGGCCCTCAAGAAGATCATCCTGCCCGGCCTGGGCCACATGCTCTGGGAGCTGGACCGGAGATGACAATGAAGCCCTTCGGCGAACTCACCACACGTGAGAACGCCCTCAGAATCATAGACTCGAACATAAGGCCCATTGAACGCACCGAGAAAGTGCCCCTCGAAGAGGCGGCGGGCCGGGTTCTCGCCTCCGACATCGTCGCCGGTTTCGACGTGCCGCCCTTCGACAGGGCCAGCATGGACGGGTACGCCGTCCGGGCCGCCGATACAGCGGGGGCCACGGAGGCCGGGCCCGCCAGGCTCAGGCTTGTGGCCGTCCAGCACACCGGAGAGGTCTACAAAGGCCGCGTAGGCAAGGGTGAGTGCGTGGAGATAGCTACGGGGGGCCCCGTGCCGCTTGGCTGCGACGCCGTGGTGAAGGTGGAGGATACGTCCAGGGAGGGGGACGATGTGCTGATCCGCATACGAGTCGTGTCTGGGAAGGACATCTCCCCGGCGGGCGAGGACATGAAGAAGGGAGACAGGGTGCTTGAGGCCGGCTCCGCGCTGTCGCCCGGCATGGTGGGCGCCCTGGCCGCGCTGGGCCACGACTCGGCGGAGGTCTACGCGAAGCCGATGGTCGCCATATACAGCTCGGGGCCCGAGGTCGCGCCCCAGGGGGAGCCTCTGAGGCCGGGCCAGGTATACGACGTGAACAGCTTCACGCTGTACGCCGTTGTCGAGGCCATGGGCGGCGTACCCGTGAAGAGGGGGATCGTGGCCGACGACGAGGCGTCCATCGATGCGGCGCTGGAAGACGCGTCGGGCTACGACATGGGGGTGTTCAGCGGCGGCAGCAGCGTAGGCTCCAGGGACCTGTTCGTAGAGGCCGTGGGCAGGCTCGGTGTCGTCCACTTCCACGGCGTCAAGGTGAAGCCGGGGAAGCCCACCCTCTTCGGAGAGGTGGCGGGGACGCCCGTCTTCGGCATGCCGGGGTACCCCACGAGCTGCCTGACCAACAGCTACGTATTCCTGACCCCGGCCCTCAGGAGGATGGCCCGGCTCCCGCCCCTGGAGCCCCAGAGGGTTACGGTGCCGTTGGGCCACAGGCTGGTCTCAAGGTCCGACAGGGAGACCTTCATCACGGTGCGGATTGAGGGCGGCAGGGCCCACAAGGTGTTCAAGCAGAGCGGCGACATCACCAGCATGGCATACGCCGACGGCTACATCATAGTGCCCGAGGGGGACCACGTCCTAGAGGAGGGCGAGCCCGTGGAGGTCACCCTCCTGCCGCGCCCCTAGGCAGCCCAGCAGGGCTTAAAGCCTCCCCAGCGTCACTTCACCTGTATGGCGACTCGACACGAGCTTGGCGAGGATTACGCGCTGAGGCTGGACGCGGAGGACCCGCTCGCCGGCTACAAGGACAGGTTCTACGGGCTCAAGGGCTCCATATACATGGACGGCAACAGCCTGGGCCTCATGAGCGTGGACGCCGAGCGGACCCTGCTCAGGGTGATGGACGAGTGGAGGACCCTGGGCATCAAGGGCTGGGGCGGCGCGGAGATACCCTGGATAGAGTACGCCGAGCGCCTGGGCGAGCTCCAGGCGCCCCTAGTGGGCGCTGAGCCGGACGAGATCGTGGTCTCGGGCGGCACAACGGTCAACCTCCACGCACTGGTCTCCACCTTCTACAGGCCGAAGGGGAA
>DASWLJ010000380.1:0-3021 GCA_036396185.1 Bathyarchaeia archaeon
CGAGGTGATGACGGGCTTCGGCCGCACCGGCAAGATGTTCTGCGTGGAGCACTGGGGCGTCTCCCCCGACATCATGTCCATGGCCAAGGGCATCTCAGGCGCCTACCTGCCCGTCGGCGCAACCATGACCAGCAGGAAGATAGCCGAGTACTTCGACCAGCCCGAGAACAACTTCAGCCACGGCCAGACCTACGCCAACCACCCCATGTGCTGCGCCGTCAGCCTGGCCACCATCGAGGAGTACGAGAAGAAGAAGATAGTCCAGAACGCGGCCAGGATGGGCAAGGTCATGGAGAAGAGGCTCAGGGAGCTGGCCGAGGAGCACAGGTCCATCGGCGAGGTCAGGGGCAAGGGCCTCTTCTGGGGCGTCGAGCTTGTCAGGAACAGAGAGACCAAGGAGCCCTTCGTCGCGAGGCACGTGAAGGCGGACCCCAACATCATACAGAGGGTCAGCGCCGAGGCCATGAAGAGGGGGGTCTACATCAGCAACTTCATAAACACCCTCATCATCGCGCCGCCCCTCATAGCGAAGGAGAAGGAGATCGAGGAGGGGGTCAGGGCCCTGGGCGAGGCGCTGGAATCAGCAGACAAGGAGACCCGCTAGGCCAGGGACTCCAGGGCGGCCTTCCTTCTTTCCTTTCTCTTGGCGAGCCTCAGGAACGTCTGCGGCAGGCCAGGTATCAGCTGGTTAGAGTCCTCGGCTGCGTCCCTGCAGAACCTTATCACCGTGTCCTCGTTCACAAGCGCCGTTCTCAGGGCCTCCCCTAGCGAGCCCTTCGGCTCCGCGACCGTGTACCCGTCCTCGTCCATTGGCCTAGACAGGTAACCCACCTCGAAGGCGTCAGTCACCCCCTCCCTGTAGACCTTCAGGATCATGTCCCTGTGCTGGATGCTCTCATCTGCCAGCCTGGTGAGAACCCCGGCGGCCTCGGGGTGGAGCTGCGCCAAGGAGCGGAGGGTCTCGGCCAGCCTGTCCTCCAGAAGCCCGTGGAGGGCTATGAGCTGGCCGGCGGTCCTGATCACCTAGGGCCACCGCTGGATGACTACCTTCCGCTCGGTGAAGAAGTCGACGGCGTCCCTGCCCTGACCGTGGAGGTCCCCGAAGAAGCTGTCCTTCATGCCGCTGAAGGGGAAGAAGGCCATGGGCGCCACGGTGCCTATGTTGACGCCCACGTTGCCGCACTCCACCTCGTACTGGAACCTGCGGGCGGCCTTGCCGCTGCCCGTGAATATGCTGGCCGAGTTGCCGTAGTTGCTGGCGTTCATCATCTCTATGGCCTCGCCCAGGTCCCCGGCGTGGAGGACGCTCATGACGGGGCCGAATATCTCCTCCCTAGCGATGGTCATGTCGGGTTGGACATCGTGGAATATGCTTGGGCCAAGGAAGCAGTCACGCGGATAGGCTCCGCTGTCGAACTTCCTGCCATCCAGCACCAGCTTGGCCCCCTCCTCGACGCCCCTCTCGATGTAGCCTAGGACCCGCTGCTTCCTGGAGACCGCCTGCAGGGGCCCCATCTGGACCCCCTCCTCCAGGCCGTAGCCGATCCTGATGCCCTGGGTCGCCTTCTTGATCTTGCCCAGGAAGCCGTCGATGAACTTCTCGTCGTCGCCCACCATCACCAGGTTGGCCCCCGCCAGGCACCTCTGCCCGGCGTTCCCGAAGAAGCTGGACAGGAGCCCTGGGACCGTGGACTCCACGTCGGCGTCGGGCATGACCACTAGGAAGTTCTTGGCGCTGCACTGGGCTTGGACACGCTTACCCCGGGACGCGGCCTCCCTGTAGATGACGTCGCGCCCGATCTTGCTGGAGCCCACGAAGCTGACGCCTTTGACGCCGGGGTGCTCCAGGATGGCCTGCACCGGTTCCGCGTCTCCGTGCACCATGTTGATGACGCCCGGCGGGAACCCGGCCTCATCTACCAGCTCCATGAGCTTCACCATGCTGAGCGGCGTCCAGGGGCTGGGCTTTATGAGGTAGGTGTTGCCCGTGGCCACGGCGATGGGCATGAACCAGAGAGGCACCATGAAGGGGAAGTTAAAGGGCGCTATGCATGCGAAGACTCCCAGCGGCTGCTTGATGACAGCCTCGTCGATTCCCGTGCTTATGTCCTCAAGGTTGTATCCCATCATGAGGCTGGGGATGCCCGTGGCCACCTCCACGTTCTCGATGCCGCGCCGCACCTCGCCCCTGCTCTCGTCTATGGTCTTACCGTGCTCCATGGTGCATACCCGGCTCACTGTCTCGAAGCTCTCCTCCAGGAGCTCCTTGAGCCTGAAGAAGTAGCGGGCTCGGGTCAGGGGCGTTGTCCTCCTCCAGGCGGGGAACGCCTCCTTGGCCGCGTCCACGGCGGCCTCCACATCCTCCACGCACCCCATAGGCACCTTGGCCAGTGGCTTCATGGTGGCGGGGTTCACGGCCTCCCTGTACTTCTCGGAGCCGGACTCCACCCACTCACCGTCTATGTAGTTCTTTACCTCCAGCACGCCCTTAATGGGCTCATCCAAGACAACCAAACATGTCACCACGTTCACCCGGTTCCGCCGGGTTTAACGGGTAAATATGGGAAAAGAGGTATTTAACACGGGCTACCTTACGCCAAGCTTCCTCATGAAGAGGAGGGCCACGGCCTTGCCGCACTCCACGATCTCGTCTACGGAGGCGTTCTCGTCCTGCTTGTGGCCCCTGCTGTAGGCGCCGCCGACCCCGAAGTTGACGCAGGGCATCCCGCCGTCCACCACCTGGTAGTTCATGTCAGTGCTGGCCAGGGTGCCGGTGAAGGGCAGCTCCCTGCCCACGGCCTCCTTGATGATCCCTCGGCAGCTCAGCGCGTATAGGTCGTCCGCCTTCACCACGTAGCCCTCGCGGCTGTTGACTACCTCAAGCTCGTAGTTCAGATCCGCGTCCGTCGCCTTCACACCGTCCAGGACGGCCTTGAACTCGTTGTGGACCTGCTGGAACGTCTCCCCGGGCACCATTCCGCGGAGCACCTCCTCCTCGCAGGTGTCCGGGACCGTGGCGCC
>DASWLJ010000381.1:0-4156 GCA_036396185.1 Bathyarchaeia archaeon
TGCGACAGACAGTGGAGGCTTACAAGCGTGGAGAACTAAGAGAGGTGTCGTCCCCCACCGTTGGCGGCCACTTCGGCCAGGGAGGCCGAGGCATGGGCGGAGGCATGGGCCAAGGCAGACGCCGAGGCTAGGAGTGAGAAACATGGTTAAGATAGTTATACCAGCCGCAGACGAGTCAGGTGAAACCCTTTCAGCCCACTTCGGGCGCGCGCCATACTTCGCGTGGTATGTCGTGGAGTCAGGTAAAGTCAAGGCAAGAGGCGTTGTGCCCAACGACAGCGAACACTTCGGGGGCATAGGTAGCCCACCCGAGAAGATCAGGAGTCTCGGAGGGGAGGTTGTGGTCTCTCAAGGGATGGGTATGAAGGCTATCCAGATGTTTCAGAGCTTCAACATAGCCGCACTGCAGGCAACAAACCCAAGAAGCCTGGAGAACGTGGAGGCTTTCATCCGCGGTGAGCTACAGGAGCTCACCCAGGGCTGCCTCCACGCGGAGCACCATGACAGCTGAGCCGATATGAAGATAGTGGTTGCGAGCGGTAAGGGCGGCACCGGCAAGACCAGCATAGCCGTCAACTTGGCACTCAGCGTGGGCGCCAAGCAGGTGATGGACTGCGACGTCGAGGAGCCCAACGTCCACATATTCCTCAAGCCTGAGAACCCGAGGAGGAAGCCTGTGGAGCTGCTGGTCCCGGAGATCGATGAAGAGAAATGCACCCACTGTCGAAGGTGCGCGGAGTTCTGCCAGTACAACGCCCTGTTCGTGGTGGGCGAGACCGCCATGGTCTTCCCCGAGCTTTGCCACAGCTGCGGAGGATGCAAACTGGTCTGCCCGGAGGGCGCGATAACCGAGAAGCCCCGACAGATAGGGACGATAACCGTCGCGGAGTCCCGCGGGATGGGCCTCGTCTACGGCGAACTCAACGTGGGTGAAGCGTTGACAGTCCCAGTGATATCCGCCGTCAAGGAGCAGGCGGAGGACGACGGCCTCGTCATCCTGGACGCTGCCCCGGGCGCCGCGTGTCCCCTCGTTGAGACGGTGCACGGGGCCGACTTCTGCCTCATGGTCACAGAGCCCACGCCCTTCGGGCTCCACGACCTTCAGGTAGCCACCGAGGTGGTGAGGCAGCTGGGTGTACCGCTGGGCGTCGCCGTGAACTTCGCTGGAATAGGCGACCGAGGCGTGTACAGGTTCTGTGAACGCGAAGGGATGCCGGTGATCATGGAGATACCCTACGACAGGCGCATAGCGGAGCTGTACAGCAGGGGGATACCCTTCACAGCCGAGATGACCGAGTGGCGCGGCAGGTTCCGCGAGCTCCTGGAAACCGTGGAGGCGATGATCGCGTGAAGCAGGTTACGGTCCTCAGCGGCAAAGGCGGGACAGGCAAGACCACCATAACAGGATGCTTCGCGGCCCTGGCGGATAGGCCCGTCCTAGCCGACTGCGACGTGGACGCAAGCAACCTGCACCTGATACTCAACCCGAAGATAATGGAAACCATAGAGTTCAAGGGCCTGAACCTGGCCGAGATCGACCCGGAGAAGTGCACCATGTGCGGCCTATGCATGCAGCTCTGCAGGTTCAACGCTATCCACGATTACGCCGTGGACCCCATCCACTGTGAGGGCTGCAAGGTGTGCGTCGTTAACTGCCCCGCGGAGGCGATAAGCTTCAACGAACGCGTCTGCGGGTACGCCTACCTGAGCGAGACCGTGTACGGCCCCATGAGCCACGCGCGGCTCACCCCCGGCATGGAGAACAGCGGCAAGCTCGTGACCCTTGTGCGCCAGAACGCGGCCAAGCTCGCCGAGGAGACCGGCAGGGAGCTCGTGCTCGTGGACGGCCCGCCGGGCATAGGTTGCCCCGTCATCGCCAGCCTCAGCAACGTCGACGCCGCCGTCGCCGTAGTCGAGCCCACACTGAGCGGCATCCACGACCTGAAGAGGGCTCTTCAGCTTCTGGAGCACTTCGAGATCGTGCCAAGCGTCATCGTCAACAAGTACGATCTCAACGTGGAGAACACGGCGTCCATCAGGGGCTTCTGCGAGGAGCAGGGGATACCCGTACTGGGCATGATCCCCTTCGACGAGAACGTGACGAAGGCCATGGTTCAGGCCAAGCCGGTGGTCGTCTTCAGCCCTGAATCGCCGGCTTCCCTAGCCATACGGGAGGCCTGGGACGGGTTCGGCTCGTTCCTCGGCCTATGACTTTGCCAGGAATCTGTCCACGGCGTCTCTAACCTTCTCGTCTATGGACGCGCTACCGATTATTATTCCTAAGGCCTCCAAGATGTTGGTGGCGCCTGGGCCGATCTCGCCCGAGAGGAGCACGTCGACGCCGTTGTCCTTCAGGGTGCGAGCGGCCAGGGGCCCCGCCCCCTGAGCGACCTCTGCCGCCTTGTTCTGGATCACCGTCTTCCCGGTGATTCCGCCGTTCTCGACTGTTACTAAAGTAAAGTAAGGCGCACGTGAGAAGGTATCGGCCACCCTGTCCCTTAGCCCTCTGTCTCCCTGGGTGGGTACCGCTATCTTCATCTTGATCACCTAAAAAGGGGGTTTAGGGTACTAAGCTGTTTCCTCGGAACCCAGCTCGTCCAGGCGCTTCCTGATGCCTGTGAGCTCCTGTTCCAGATACTTCAACTGGTCATTCAGGAATGCCCGCTCATCAGGAGGCGTCGGCACCGCAGTGGGGTCACCGGTTGTCGGCACCTGGGCTGCTCCCTGGTAGTTGGGGTTCGCCCACCACCAGCGGGGCAGCCACGGGAACCTGGCGCACTTGCTGGGGTCACCAGCGTAGTATCCTCTGCCGTATCCTAGGCCGTATCCGCGGCCGCTGCCGTAGACCCAGCCTGGGCGCTGCCACGGGGGCAGGTCTCTGAAGGGCCCGTTTCCGGGGTACCTTCCTCCTCTTCCTCTGTATCCCATATCATTCACCTTTCTGTGCTTACGAACACTTTCATTATGTGCATATACACAGAAATATATAAATATTGTGCCAGTGCACATAACCACCCATGATGCATGGAAGGAGAAGAAGGGGGAGACACGGAAGACTTCCCATGCCCGTCAAGGTGGGTAAGCAGTCCACCGCCACGGCCTTCCAGCCGGAGCCCACGAAACCAGGCGACCCCGTATACCTGGAGTTCGCCGAGCTGGAGGCCATCCGCCTCGTGGACCTGGAGAACATGTCCCAGGAGGAGGCGGGCAGGGCCATGGGCGTGAGCCGAGGCACAATCTGGAGGCTCCTCAACGGTGGGAGGATGAAGGTAGCCCAAGCCCTCATAGAAGGAAGGAGACTTGAGATACTCCAGCCGCGCGAGCCCTAAGCTTCAATAGACTTTTATTGTTATCCGGTCAAGCGTAAACAGGTGCAAGTTGACGAGGGGCCTCCTGCGTCTAGCCCTACTCGCGGTTCTCCTACTGGCTCCCTTAACCAGCTTGGATCAGGGCCAATGCGCCGAGACGCTGAGGCATGAGGGTGACCTGATCCTAGTGGGTGATGAGAGCAGGATCATCAGTGACTGCGTCCTGGAGGTCACCGGGGGCATCTACTTGAGGAACGACTCCATGCTAAGGCTTGAGAATGTTGACGTAAGGTTCATCGACACCGATGAGGAGCTTTGGCATGTATTCAAGGCCGAGGGGAACTCGACCATCATCCTGAGCAACGTGAGATGTAGAGTCGAGGTACAGGTCCATGATACCGCGAAGCTGACAGCAACGAACTCTACACTATACAGATCGTGGTACTGTACAATCCACGGCTACAACCACACGGCTGGCGGTGCCTATGCCTACCAGAACTCCCAGATGAAGTTAGACAAATGCAAAATAGGCGGCGTAATGACAAGAGACGATGCGAAGGCAGAAGTCTCAGGCTCGACGGTCGCCACGGTAAGGCCATACGGCTCGGTGGTAACCATCACAGACTCTACTGTTGACGCCCACTGGGAGACCATTGAAGGCTTCGACGGAACCCTGTCACTTTCAAATGAAGATTTGAGGAACGCTGATGGAGGTTCAGTGATCCCCGGCTCAAAGACCGTGTTCCGCAATGTAGGCATCAAGGAGTCGTGGTTCAGCCTCATCGACTCGGAAATCACATTTGTGGACTCCCAGCTGGCACATCTCATCATCTACAACGGGACCCGCC
>DASWLJ010000382.1:0-9470 GCA_036396185.1 Bathyarchaeia archaeon
CCCGATAACATCATCCTCGAAGCCTTCGACAGGTACCTGATCATCCACAGCACCCGGGGGGAGAACCTCAACAGGACCCTGGGCGCAGTCCTGGATGCTGCCCTCAGCCAGCGTGACCTCATCTACAACTGGTGGAACGACCCCTACAGGGTGCTTGTGGAGGCCCCCCACAAGCTGGAGGACCACGACCTGGATGAGATCAAGAAAATCATCATGAGCATCACCGGCGAGGACGCGGAGAGGCTGCTCATGGAGTTCCTGGAGGCAAGGTTCCCCTTCGGCTACAAGATGAAGTTCATCGCGGAGCGTTTCGGCGTCATACCCCGCGGCAAGATCATGGGCCCCGACAGGCTTGAGAACCTGTACTTCAGGTTCAAGGACACCCCCATCTACAGGGAGACGCTGCGTGAAGCGTACCAGGAGAAGCTGGACCTCCCCGGCCTGAAGGAGGTGATAGGCAGAGTCAGGGACGGCTCAGTGGAGGTGTCATCAAGGCTGGTGGCTCAGCCAAGCACCCTGGCCCGCCATATACTGGAGAAGTACGCGGACGCCGAGGAGCTCATGGCGACGGACGCCACCATCAAGGACCAGCTGGGGTACATGAAGGAGAGCATAGAGTCGAGGAGCGTCCACCTGGCCTGCGTTAACTGTGGAGAGTGGCATCAGAGGATCAGGATCAGGGAGATGGAGGATCACCCCCGCTGCGGCAACTGCGGCAGCGGGCTCCTCGCAATGATGAGGCTCCACCAGAGCCCAGACCACTTCCTCAGTCTCCTAAGACGATTCAAGGAGGGTGAGGAGCTGTTCGGTGACGACCAGGACCAGTTGGTACACGGGCGGAAGACGGCTGACATGGTCCTCAGCTATGGGAGGAAGGCCGTGGAGGCCCTCATGGTGTACGGCGTGGGCCCTGTGACCAGCTACCAGGTTCTGAGTAAGATGCACCGCAGCGACGAGGAGTTCTACAAGGACCTGCTCAAGGCGAAGATACAGTACATGAAAACCAGGCAGTACTGGGACGATAAGTAGGCGCCCTAGACGTCCAGGGTGAAGTTCCTGTGGGCGACGGCTGCGCCGCTGCTCAAAGCCATGGCGATCTGTATGACCTCGGCCAGCTCCTCCTTGGTGGCGCCAGCCTTGACAGCCGCCTTGGCGTGCCCCTCGATGCAGTAGGGGCACCTGGTCATGTATGTGCAGGCGACCGCGATGAGCTCCTTCGTCTTCTTGTCCAGCTTACCGGGCGCCATCACCAGGTCGTTCCATTTGCTCCAGGCGTCCATGACCTCCTTGTTGAAGTACTCGTTGACTTTTGGGTCACGCTTCTTAGCGTAGTGGTAGTCCATGCCCAGAAAAACCGGCGGGTGAAGATTTAACACATTCTATTTCCGCTTCATGGTGCCACTGATTACCTCAAGGGTGTTCTCGAGGCCCATGTCCAGTTTCTCCTTGGAGTTGATCTCCTGGAGAGCTCTCTTACAGTGGCCTCTGTCCACAACCGAGTCTATGACCTTCACGAGGTGTTCCAGGGACACGTTCCTCTGATGGACGGCCTTAGCCGCACCCAGCTCCATGGCTCGCCTCGCGTTGCCGTACTGCTCGGGGTGCCTAGGCACAGGGATAATTATGCTCGGCTTCCCGTAGCAGATGCTCTGCATTATCGTCTCGTGGCCGCCCCTGCTGATGACAGCGTCGCATGCGTTCAGGTACTCGTATCTGTTCTTCATCCAAGGGATGACGGTCAGGGCCGAGTGGTTCACCGCCTTTGATCCCCCTCCCGGGACCCCCATGGACATGACCACCTTGTACCTGTCCGGGAACCGACGGAATATGGGCACAAGCAGCCTGATGAGGGGCTCTCGCTCAGGTTTGGGCCCGCTGATGCCCGCGTATATGAGGCTCTGGCCCTCCTCCACCCCCAGGGTCTCCCTTATCTCGTCTACGTCGTGGTTCTCTTCTGGCTTCTTCGGCAATATGCTACCCACGAGGTTCACCCTCGCGCCGTAGCGGCGGGGCATCCTGAGGCTGTCCAGACTGATCGTGTATGGCTCGGGGAAGTCGGGTATCACCAGGACGTCGCTGAGGGTCCAGCTTCTGCCCAGGAGCGTGAGGATTGTACCGTCCATGATCCTGAAGAAGTTGGTGTCTTTCACCCGGGGCACCCTCGGGAGGAACTGGTTCAGCAGCAGCACAATGGGTATATGTAGGAGCCTGGCTGCGTAGATGCTGCTGAGCCGGGAGTCCGAGAAGACCACGTCCGGGTCGAAGGCTTTCATGTACAGTATCTCGAACCTGATCTGCTCCATGAACGTGGGTAACACGGTGATGCCGGACTCGAGGGTGGTGCCCTTGATGCTGATGCTCCCAGTGGGGTCGTTACCCATCTGGATGGGGGGAGCTGAAACCACGGGCAACCCGAACTTCTGGGTATAGTGCACGGCCTCCATGTACGTGGAGAAGAGGACGCTTCCGCCCCGCCTAACCACCTCCTGGGCGATGGGGACGCACCTACTCACGTGGCCCAGTCCTATGCCGCATGGGCTGAAATATATCCGTGACCCTTCAAACCCGTCCAACGGGGCGTCTCTCTCCTAGTTTAACTCGTGCCTAGCCACAACGCCGCCGGGGCTCTCCTCGGCGAAGATGATGGCTTGAAACCTCTGAACCTCTGTGCCGTCCAGTAGCCAGGCGTCCGGGGGTAGCCCGGCTTTTATGCAGCACTGGGACAGGAACTCCTCCTGGTCCCAGCCCCACTCGGTGGCCACCTGGGGCAATAGAAGCCCCCTCCTCATGCCCCTGCTCACTATCAGCCCGTCCTCACCCACCTTCACTTGGCCCACGTGATCTCGTGGCGAAGCGACAACGATCGCCTCAGGGGGCGTCAGGACACTGATCTCCACAAGTATCCGCTCCATCTCGGACGCTTTCACCGGGGGGAACCTCGGGTCGTCGAACGCTGCGTTGACGGCCGACTCCGTGAGCGCCTCCAGAAGCCTCTTGACGGGGTAAGGGTAGCCTATGCAGCCCCTCAGGCTGTGGCCTCCCGCCCCCATCTTGTTCAGGGTGACGAAGATTCCGCACTTTTCCCGCGTCACCTTGGGGGCGTCGGCTCTACTCGGAGCCTCACGGAGGCCCAGCTTGGCCTCTATGGTGGCTCTGGCGAGCTTCACCATATATTCCCCTTCCTCATCGGTGATGGTGAACACCCTGGACCCCCTTTAAGACAAGCTCACCCGTCACATCTTATAAAGACTTGGAGTCCAGGCTTCCGCTTAGCCTCCCCGCCTTCTCCAGGGTCGAGACTATCTTATCCCAGTGGCTGCCCCTCCAGAAAACTGAGCCACAGTCCCTGCACACCCAGAACTCCTCGAATGCGGCCAAGGAGGCCTCCGGCACCTGTTCCATGATACGCTCCTTCTCAGCCTTCATCAGAGCACCGTTACACTTGGGGCACCGGGAACTGGATGGATCAAGTTTAAGCTTCAGAGACGCGGCCACCACGCCCAACTGATCAGCCTGGTCCTCCGTCTCCAACAGAAGAGCCTTGACGCCTCTCTTAGCCGCCCTCGCAGCCAGAGCCCGATCTCTGGTGAGGAGCACCCTACCTGAGGCTGAGGCTTCTCCCAGCAGGTCCTCGTCGTCCGCGTCCCTCCTGTACTCTGCGTCGAAGCCCGTGATCCTGAGCCACCTAGATAGGCTGCCCAGCATGCTGTCCACCAGGAACCTTGGCCTCATGTGTTAGAACTTGGCTGAGGCCGGGTTAAGGGTTTACTCCTCTGCCCTGCAGTCCTCGCAGAGGAACTCTCCGTCCACGGCCCGCAGGTTGTTGCTGTAGATCTCGCACCTGTCACAGTACCCCGCAATGGACGGCCCCGACACGCTTGGGGTGTTATTGATCTCCCTCTGCTCCTTCAGTATCTCGACTATCGTGGGCACAAGCCTTATGATGTCTCTGTCAGTGATGAGGCCCACCAGGTCTCCCTTGTAGATGACGCCGAGGCGCCTGACGTTGAGCTTGTCCATGAGCCTCAGGGCGTCTATGAGATTCATGTCGGGCTCAACCATCCTCAGCGGCGAGGACATGATCTCCTTGGCTATCACGGCCTTAGACGCCCTGCCCTCTGAGACCAGCCGCGTGACTATGTCTCTCTCGGTGACTATGCCGACGGGCTTGCCCTGCGTGTTGGTGATGATGACTGCGCCGATCCTGTGGTTCTTCATCGTGCCGGCCACGTCCACCGCGTCAGCGTCCTCGCGGACCGATATGACGGGGCTGGACATCGCTTCCCTCACGAGCATCTTGGATGTGATCTCTACGCCCATCTGTCGTCTCACATCAAACTAGTGGACAGGATATAAAAACATCATGAACCTTACGTGCCTAGGTTCGTCTAAGACTCTGTGAGAACCTGGTAAAGTGCGCCGCACTCGCCGCAGCGTATCGTCTGGCACACGCCGCCTATCCTCTCCGCCTGGATCCATTGGCCGCACTCCTTGCACTTTATGAGGTACCCCATGGCTCCGCCCTCATCAAGGGACTGGAACCGAACCTTCTCCGCGTGTATGAGGTCCATGGGGAGCGTGGGCCTCCTCAAGCCCATCCTCGATGCCTTCAACCTGACCGCGTTGGATGACCTGAATGGGAACTCCAATAAAATATCCTCGAAGGACTTGTTTGACGTGTACAACTCGGTGAGCCTCCCCACCTCCTCATCTGACCACTCTTTCACTCTCGCCATGCCTAGTATCCACTATCCTTGAACCTGAAAAGGTGTAGCGGGGTAACCTCTGGGAGCTCAACCCCGTCCCCGAGCCCCGGACCTTATCCTCTTGGGACCCAGTCCCTCGGACTCAGGGGCCGCGCGCAAGGGCGTGCTCAGGCAAACCCGAGCATGGTCTCTCTCGCTCTGCCGCTAGTGGGCTAGTCAGCTGGGCTCGGACCCTCTCCCAGGGTACCCCCCGCTACAGCATCACATTAGCCATGTTTATTATAATATAGTTCTGTTTCACGGACAAGGCATAGCGGGCTGGTCTGATACGCAGCCCTTATAGAGGCTTTGACTCACACATGTAAAGAACGTTACAACGATTTGCGACAACCGTGTATTTACCCCGGTGTGGAAAAACGGGGTGAACCGCCTTAAAACCGCTTAACACGAAACACAAAATACTCCCACAGCGCACCGTGCAGATTCTGACAAGGACATAAAACGAAATGTTTAATGCGAATCTATTTCACCATATGCTGAGCCTAATGGACGTCAACATCATACAGAGACCTGAGCTACATGAGCCGAGCATGATCGCGGCGTGGCCCGGCATGGGGTACCTCGCCAAGATCTCGGCAGACTATCTGCGCAGAAGACTCAAGGCAAGCCTCTTCGCCGAGATAAAGTACTACCACAACGTTCTTGTCTACAGCAACGGGGAGGCTAACCTTGCACCCATACGCCACAAGCTGTACGCCTCCAATGAGCATAACCTGATCATCTGTGTGGGGGACGCCCAGCCGAGCAACCCCGAGGAGAGCCTTCGGCTGGCTGAGAAGATCACTGAGCTGGCTCTGGACCTGGGCGTCAAGCGCCTATACACCATGGCGGCTTACCCCAACGACTTCTACGAGAAGCCTGAGGTGTATGGCATCTACACGGACGCCTCGCTGAGGCCTGAGCTTGAGGCCGCGGGCGTCAAGATACTTGAGGCGGAGGGGGCGGTGAACGGCCTGAACGGCGTCCTGATCGGGATCGCTAAGATGAGGGGCATCGACGGCGTCTGCCTCATGGGCGACATCACCTACGCCAACGTGCCCCAGCACCTGTCCAGTAAGGTGGTGCTGGAGAAGCTGGCGGTTCTCCTGAACCTGAACATCGACACAGATCAGCTGAGGATCAGGGCCGAGAGGATAGATGCGTCCATTAAGAAGCGTCTCGACATCTACGAGGAGGAAGAGGACGAGGGTTTCCTCCAGGAAGAGAAGAAGCTTGGGTACATCAGCTAACCCTATATAGATGATGCAGGGAAATACAGGTGGAACCCACCGGAGCCACACGTTTTGAAGCCGTCTGAGAAGGTTTACTGGATCAAGGCCGCGGGCGCCCTCGTCACGGGCGCCCTCTGCATGTACCTAACCACGTACCTCGGCCTCCAGGAGCACCTCGCAGCCATGGCTGGGGTAAGCGTCTACGTGGCGCTGTCGGAGAGCCTCGCCGTTATAACCGGAATCGACAGGAACAGGACGATAAAGATAGGCGTAGGGGCCTTCCTGTTCCTCTGGCTATTCGCTTGGACCCTTCTACACACCATAAAGATTACGTTGGTGTAGGCTGCGGCTCCGTGTTTATCCTATAGTTCAGTAGGTCGGTCCAGGCTGAGAAGAAGCCAAGGTCCCAGTTGGTTCTTATGGGGCTCCCGTTGAACCTCTTGAAGTCGTCCACGTACTTCTTCATGCTGCCCTTGTTGAACTCCACCTTGTTGATGAAGTCGCGCTCGTCTCCGCTCCTGACGGAGAGCAGGATGCCCTCCAGGGCGTTGACGTAGCCCGCCTTGAACTCGTCGTCGCTGAAGCCCTTGGTCTTCACGTCCTCCAGGGACCTCTCGGCGTCCGTGAACTTGCGCTCCAGCACGTTGTTCATGAACGTGGCAACGGCCTCCCGGGTCTTGCCGGTCACCGTTAGTCCTCGCGTCGGGTTAGAACTCTTCGTCACTCTCGATGCCTCTCTCCGTTATCCTCATGGGTACCTCCCCCTCGGGGAGGCTCGGGCTGACAGTCAGCTTCGCTATCCTGACGTTGTTTCTGCCCTTTCGCAGGAATATTCTGCTGTGGCTCATGTGCCCTATTATGTGGCCGCCCACGGGCGCCACGGCTTTGGTGAAGAACGCGTCGGGGCTCGCCATGACCTGGTTGGTTATGACGGCCACCGTGTTGAAGGCGCGGCTGAGCCTCATGAGCTTGTGGAGGTGCTTGTTTAGCTGCTGCTGCCTGGGGGCCAGCATCTCCCTGCCCAGGTACTCGCTCCTGAAGTGGCTCATGACGCTGTCGATGATGATGAGCCTGACGCCGTTTTCCTTGATAACCTCGTCGGCGTTGTCCAGGAGCACCGTCTGGTGGTTGCTCGTGTACGCCTCGGCGTAGATGATGCGCTTCAGCACCTCGTCCGGCTTAATGCCGAACCTTGGGGCTATCTGCTGGAGGCGTTCGGGGCGGAACGTGTTCTCGGTGTCTATGTAGAGTACGCTCCCGTCCAGGCCTCCCTGGCTCTCGGGGAGCTGCACCGTTACGCAGAGCTGGTGGCAGATCTGGCTCTTCCCTGAACCGAACTCTCCGTAGAACTCTGTGAGGCTCTGGGTCTCCAGGCCCCCGTCCAGGAGCTGGTCCATGCTGCTGCACCCCGTTGTGAGCTTCCTTACGTTCTTGCGGAGCTCCACCAGCTCGTCGCCCCTGACGAAGGTGATGGCCATCCCTTTCCGCGCCTCATCTATCACCTTCTGGGCGACAGCTTCACCGATGCCGGCTGCCACAAGCTCGCCTACGGCGGCCATGCCCAGGCTCTCAACCGTCTTATACCCTATCTCCTTGAGTTTAGCCACCGTGGCGGGGCCGATGCCCGGCAGATCCTCTAGGGTCTGGTACTTGGCTTTGTAATACTCCATGTCCTCGGACATCGTGCTCACGGGCGGGATAGCTTCACCTACTTAAGAGGGTTCGGGGTTAAAAACTCAGCGTGGCTCCTCTTCCTCGGGCTCCAGCTCCAGAATGATGGACCCCTCGTAGCCGCAGTCCTCACAGTGGTAAGTGTAGGGCAGTATTCCGTAGCTCTCCTTGAGCTTGATCCTGTGGCCTTTGCAGTTGGGGCAAAAAACTGGTTCGGGGGCTCTGTATCTAGCGTTCTTCAGTGTGTCCATTAAGCCCTTCAGTGGGGCCATGCTACTGGACCTCGATGTTCTCGTCCGGGAAGCCCATCTGTATGAGGGTGTCCCTGACCACGTCTCTGTGGTCACCCATGAGCATCACCTGTTCGTTCTTGGCCGTGCCGCCGCAGGCGCACTTGGCCTTAAGTTCAGATGCTAGCCTGTTCAGAGACACGGTTCCGGAGTCTATGCCGTCGATGACGGTCCATTTCTTACCCCATTTTCTTGTCTCTAAACGAATCCTGATCCGCTGCTCCTCCTTGCTCATCTCCTCGCAGACGCAGAGGTCCTTAGGGAGGCCGCATACGGGACAAATCTCCGCCATTATCAACACTTTATCGATGCGCTCAGTGTAAAAACCTTTGCCTTATAAATAGGAGGTTGTGGGGTCACGTGTAGTTCTGGAGGAGGCTGAAGGCGTTTAGGGCGTCCCTTGGACTCAGGATTATTATCGTGTTTGTGCTGCAGCTGATGAACTCCACTATGTTCAGGTTCCTGCTGGCCAGTAGCTGGGTTATGAAGGCCACGAAGCCCGGGGTGGTCTCCACCCTCAGGGGGCTGAGCAGTATGAGTGCCACCAGGTTGCTCTCTACCTTCACCTGATCCGGGAGCCTCTGCTTCATGGTGGTCTGGTCCACTATGTAGACGTACTGGTCCGTGAGGTGGGCTGTGACTATATGGGGTATGTCCAGCCTTATGGGGCTGATGACTACGGCTATCTTATCCTGGAGGCGGACCTTGGACTCCTTCAGGATGCTGAGGACGGCGTCCTCCCGTAGGCCTCTGTCCTCGGATATCTCGTCGCCCACCCTTATAATGGCCGCCTTCACGGCCTCGAGGCTTCCCTCCCCCATCTCATTCTGGAGGAGGCGGGCCAGGGCGCTGTAGTTCACTATCTTCATGTTGAGGGCGTCCAGGAGGCTGGGCCTCATCTGGATGGTGTCCCGGACGAGCTGGGCCACGCTCTTTGTCCTATCTGACATGCCTTCTGCCATATTTGTTACATGTATGTCATAAGGTATAAAAGCTTGCCCTATCCTTGATGGTTTTATCCTAATAGGAGCTAAAGTCTATGGTTAAAGACAAGGTTGTTCTAGCCTACTCGGGCGGACTGGACACGTCCATGATGGTCAAATGGCTCCAGCTTGAGTACAAGATGGATGTCGTCACCGTGAACCTGGACGTGGGCCAAGGCAAGGAGCGGAAAGGCATCGAGGAGAAGGCCTGGAAGCTCGGAGTAGTCAACCACTATACCTTCGACGCCAAGGAGGAGTTCGCCACAAACTACCTCTTCCCAGCGATCTAGGCCAACGCACTCTACATGGGCACGTACCCTGTGAGCAGCAGCCTCAGCAGGCCCCTCATAGCCAGCAAGGTGGTGGAGGTGGCCGAGATGGAGGACGCCAAGGCCGTGGCCCACGGGTGCACGGGCAAGGGGAACGACCAGGTGAGGTTCGACCTCACGTTCAAGGCGCTGAACCCTAAACTGAAGATCATTGCACCCGTCAGGGAGTGGAAGTTCAACAGGAAGAGCCAGATACAGTGGGCCAAGGACCACGACGTGC
>DASWLJ010000383.1:0-7986 GCA_036396185.1 Bathyarchaeia archaeon
AGCCTTCGGCAACCCCGCCAGCTTCCACTCGGAGGGGTTCAAGGCGCTGAACGCCCTGAAGCTGGCCCGCAAACAGGTGGCCGACCTCGTCCACGGCGAACCTGAGGAGATCGTGTTCACCTCCGGCGCCACCGAGGCCAACAACCTGGCCATCATAGGCGGCTGCCTCAGGAACCAGAAGAAGGGCGACAAGCTGGTCATCAGCGCCGTGGAGCACATAAGCGTCATCAACATAGCCAAGGAGCTCACCCGCAGCGGCTTCAAGGTGGAGCAGTGCCCCGTCTGCAACACGGGCACCGTGGACCTGGAGGAGCTCAAGAAGCTGGTGGACGACAAGACCGTCATGGTCAGCGTCATGGCAGCCAACGGCGAGATAGGCACCATACAGCCCATAGGGGCAGCCGCCCAGATAGCCCACGAGAAGGGCGCCCTGTTCCACACAGACGCCACCGCCGCCATGGGCCAGCTGCCCCTGGACGCGGCCCAGCTGGGCGTGGACCTAATGACCCTCTCAAGCAACGACATGTACGGCCCCAAGGGCGTCGGAGCCCTATACATCAAGGGGGGCGTCAGGGTTAAGCCCCACATGATAGGCGGAGGCCAGGAGAACGGCCTACGCTCAGGCTCGGAGAACATCCCCGGAGTCGTCGGCATGGGCAAGGCCGCCGAGCTGGCAGCCATAGAGATGGGGGACGAGTGCGACAGGCTCACCTGGCTCAGGGACAGGCTCACCAGGGGCCTCCTGAACGCCGTCCCGGAGAGCTACCTGAACGGCCACCCCCAGAGGAGGCTGCCCAACAACGCCAACGTCAGGTTCAACTACGTCGAGGGCGAGTCCATAATGCTCAGCCTCGACGAACTAGGCGTACAGGTGGGCACAGGCTCCGCGTGCGCAGCCAAGACCCTGGAGCCCAGCCACACCCTCCTGGCCTGCGGCCTCAAACACGAGGAGGCCCACGGGAGCATGGTATTCACCCTAGGAAAGGATAATAACCGCGAGCAGGTGGATTACGTCATCGAGCGGCTTCCAGGGGTCGTGAAGAAGCTGAGGGAAATGTCGCCCCTAACCCCGGAGGAGTTGAGGTAAAATGTATACGGATAAGGTGTTGGAACACTTCAAGAACCCCCGCAACGTCGGCGAACTGAAGAACGCCGACGCCGAGGGCACCGTAGGCAACCCGGTGTGCGGCGACCTGATGACCATGTACATCAAGGTCAAGGACGACCGGATAAAGGACATCAAGTTCAAGACCTACGGCTGCGGCGCGGCCATAGCCACAAGCAGCATGACCACCGAGCTGGCCAAGGGCAAGACCCTGGACGAGGCCATGGAGATAAGCCGCCAAGACGTCGCCGAGGCCCTGGACGGGCTGCCGCCGGTGAAGATGCACTGCAGCAACCTGGCCGCGGACGCCCTCCACGAGGCAATAAAGAACTACAGGGAGAAGAAAAAGAAGTGAGCAAGAAGGTAAAGTGCCAGATCTGTGCCGCCACAGAGGAAGAGAGGTGCAGCCTCATGCGCGTAGAGGTAGACAAGGAAGGTAAAGAATCATACTACTGCTGCGAGCGCACCCATAAGGGGGAAGAAAAAAGAGATATAAGCCACAGAAGCTGAATCAATACATTAGGAGTTCTCAGGTTGGACCGAATTAAGCTGGCCGAGTACGTGTCAGCCGTCATGAACGCGCCGCTCATCACCCTGCTCACGTTCATACCCCTTGTGTTCAGGTTCGGCGAAGGCTCCACGTACCAGCTTCTGACCATAACCAGCTTCTTCGGGTGCTTCCTGCCACTCATCCTCGTCGTGTACATGCTGAAGCGGGGCGTAATAAGCGACTTCTACGCCAACGACAGGAACGAGAGGTTCCTACCCTTCATGGCCACCATCGTGAGCTACATCTTGGGCACAGTGGCGCTCATCGCCGCGGGGGCCCCAGAGCAGATCACAGCCCTCATGGCCTGCTACATAGTCAACGGCATAGTGCTGCTACTCATCACAACCAAGTGGAAGATCAGCATACACGCCTCGGGCATCGCCAGCCCCGTCACAGCCCTCGTGTACCTCCTCGGGACCAGGCTTCTACCCCTGTTCCTGCTGTTCCTGCCCATCGCCTGGGCCAGGGTCGAGCTGAAGGCCCACGACAAGAAGCAGGTGACCGCGGGAGCCGTCATAAGCTCGGTGCTCACCTGGGTCCAGATGGCTTTCTACGTCCAGTACCTGTTCATATAGACGGGCCGCAGCGTAGGGGTGGCGGGCAGAGCTAGGCCCGAACCCTCTCGGCGATGGATGCGCCGAACTCGTAGCACCTGCGCCGCTCGTCCTCGGTGGGCCTGTAGCTGAACTCCAGGTCGTTCTCGATGAGCTCGATGCCGGCCTGCCTCATCTCCTCCTCCACGATCCTCTTGGCTCCGCCTGCCCACCCGTAGCTGCCGAAGGCCGCGCCCACCTTGTTCTGGGGCTTCAGGCCCCTCATGTAGGCCAGGAAGTCGGCCACGGTGGGGTACACATGGTTGTTCAGGGTGGGGCTGCCCACAAGCACCGCCTTCGCCTCAAGGATGTCCGTGATCACGTCGCTCCTGTGGTTCTCCGTCAGGTTGAACACCCTGGTCTCGACGCCCCTGGACGCCGCGCCCTCGGCTATGGCGTAGGCCATCTCCTGGGTGCTCTTCCACATGGTGTCGTACGCGATGACCACCCTGGGGACCGTCCTGCCCTCCACCCACCCCGTGTAGTGGCCCAGGACTCCCTTGAGGTCCCTCCTCCAGATGACGCCGTGGCTGGGCGCGATCATGTCGATGGGCAGCCCGCCCAGCGCCTTCATGGCCCTGCCCACGCTCCTGTTCAGAGGCATCAGTATGTTGGCGTAGTAGGCGGTGGCCTCGTGCCACAGCACGCTCTGGTCCACCTCGTCGTCGAACCTACCCACAGAGGCCAGGTGCTGCCCGAAGGCGTCGTTGCTCAGAAGCAGCCTGTCCTCGGGTATGTAGCTCACCATGCTGTCGGGCCAGTGAGCCATGGGGACCGGGGTGAAGCTGAGGGTCTTTCCTCCCAGGTCCAGCTGAGGCGTCTCCTTGATGGTGGAGACATCCAACCCATAATACTTCTTGAGCACCGGGGTGCCCCTCTCGCTGGCTATTATCTTGGCCTGCGGCGCCTCCGCGGCCATCCTGGCCAGGGAGCCGCTGTGGTCGGGCTCCGCGTGGTTGCTCACTATGTAGTCGATGTCCTTGGGGTCCACGACCTCCTCGACGTGGCGAAGCATGGTCTCGTGGAACGGAGCCTTCACTGTGTCCACCAGCGCCACCCTATCCGCCTTCACCACGTAGGCGTTGTAGGTGGTGCCCCTGTGGGTGATGTACCCGTGGAAGTTCCTCACGTCCCAGTCCACGGCGCCCACCCAGTAGACCCCATCTTTCAGCTGGATCAAAATATCACCTTACCGAGTGGGTGTGGTGAAGCACGGGATAAAAGGCTTATGTGGAGCCCCGCAACCAATAGGGTGTCTGATGGAAATGGAGCTAGCCGCATCGACGCTGTACCTGCTGGACAGGCCCCTGGAGCAGGTCTTCCCCGACCTGCTCCGCCTCGGCACCAGGAACATAGAGCTGGCTGACAGCGGCCACCACGCCCTCAACCCCAAGCTCGTGGAGCGGCTCCAGGAACTCAGGGCCAGCTACATGCTCAACTTCAGCGTACACGCCCCCTACGCTGACACCAACCTGTCCGCGGACGACGACCTCATCAGGGAGTGGATACTGAAGCGGATAAGGGCCAGCATCAGGTTCGCCTCCGAGCTGGAGGCCAGGTGCGTCGTGGTGCACCCCGGCTGGACCACGGCCACTGACAGGTTCATGAAGGGCCGCGCCTGGGACCTGAACCTCCGCAGCCTCCACTGGCTCCTCAGGTACGCCGAGGAGTACGGCGTGAGCCTCCTCATAGAGAACGTGCCCGAGCCCACGCCCTACCTAATGATCACTGTCGATGACTTCGAGCTCTTCTACGGCGAGATGGAGCTGGAGATGGGCATGGTCCTGGACGTGGCCCACGCCAACCTCCAGGGAGAGGTCTACGAGTTCATGGACAGGTTCCGCGGCAGGATCAGGCACATTCACGTGAGCGACAACCACGGCGAGAGCGACCAGCACCTGCCCATCGGGGACGGCGGCATCGACTGGAGCCGCGTCGTCTCCTCGGCCAGGGCCATGGGGTTCAGCGGCTGGCTGGTGGTTGAGAGCTACACCGATGTGGACCTGAGCCTAGGCCGCCTCGGCCACCTCATCCAGCGGGACCTCTAGCTCCATCAGGTCCTCGGCGATCACGACGCGCGCGAAGACCTTCCTCGCCTCATCCAGCAGACCGCCCGGTTCAGGGTACCTCGAGCTCAGGTGAGTCAAAACAAGCAACCTGACGCCCGCGTCCCTGGCCACACCCGCGGCCTCCACGGTGGTGCTGTGGCCGTCCTCCCGCGCCCTCTCCGCCAGCTCCTCGGCGAATGTGGCCTCGTGGACCAGTACATCGGCGCCGCGCGCCAGCTCGACGAGCTCAGCCGTTGGCCTCGTGTCCCCGGAGTAGACCACCTTTCTGCCTCTCCTGGGCGGGTCGGCCACCATCCCGGCTTCGACGACCCTGCCCTCCACCTCCACGTCCTCGCCGTGCTGAAGCGTGTGCCACAGCGGCCCCTCCGGGACGCCGAGGGCTCTGGCCTTCTCGGGGTGGAACCTTCCCGGCCTCGGCTTCTCCAGGACGCTGTAGCTCCACCCCTCCAGGGTGTGGCTGGACGCGGCAGCCGTGACCCTGAGGTCCTCGTCCTCGTACACGACGCCGGGCTCATGGACCTCGTGTAGTATCACGGGGAACGTGGGCCCGCCCAGGGCCTCGCTGAAGGCTTTAACGTACGAGATCAGCCCCTCTGGGCCGTATATGTCCAGCCGCTTATCGCGCCCCAGTAGACTCATGGTCTGCAGTAGCCCGGGTAGCCCTAGGACGTGGTCGCCGTGGAGGTGGCTTACCAGCACAACCATGTTTCGCCTGAACCCGACGTGGGCCCTCACCATCTGCCTCTGGGTGCCCTCGCCGCAGTCGAGCATTATGAGGTCACGGCCCACCTTCAGCACAGCGCTGCAGCTGCCCCGCCTCTCGGTGGGCATGCTGCCGCTTGTGCCCAGGAACACGAGCTTCATCTCTACTCCGCGGGGCGGCATGTCTTTACCCTCGCACGCGCCTCGTCAGGAACCACTCGGCCTCCAGGGCCGCCATGCATCCGCTGGCGCACGCCGTCACCACCTGCCTATAGACCCTGTCGTTGGCGTCGCCTGCAATGAACACGCCGGGCTTAGCCGTCTTCACGCCCTCTGCGACTATGTAGCCCTCGCCGTCGAAGCCCAGCTGACCCCGGAACAGGCCCGTGTTGGGGTCCCAGCCTATGGCGACTAGAACCCCGTCCGTCTGCAGCGTGGACTCCTCGCCTGTCACGGTGTTTCTGAGCCTCACAGCCTCGACGTAGTCGAGGCCGAGTATGTCATCCACCACCGTGTTCATCATGAACCTGATCCTGGGCTCCTCCTCAGCGCCCGCCTGGAGGCAGCTGCACGCCGTGAACCTGTCCCTCCTGTGGACCACGACGACCTCCGAGGCGAACTTGCTCATATCCAGGGCCTCCTGGAGGGCCGAGTCGCCGCCGCCGACGACGACCACCCGCAGCCCCTCGTAGAGGGCTGCGTCGCATGTGGCGCACACGAAGACGCCGCGCCCCATGAGCCTGTCCTCTGACTCTAGCCCCAGCTTCTTGTTCCTGGAGCCCGTGGCCACTATGACGGTCTTCGCCTCCAAGGCTTCACCTGAGACGTACACGCGGTACGGTCTCCCGGAGAAGTCCACAGCAGTTGCCTCCCGCTTGTCCAGCTCAGCCCCGTAGCTCTCCGCGTGTTTCATCAGCCGCTCCACGAGCTCCGGCCCCGTCAGTGGCTCGTGGAACCCAGGGTAATTCTCCACCCTGTAGGTCAGAGATATCTGGCCCCCCGGGGTGGGGCCCGTGATCACCTTGGTCCTGAGCTTATTCCTGCTGGCGTAGATACCGGCAGACAGCCCGGCGGGCCCCCCACCTATTATCACCACGTCGTACATATCTCCGCTGGTCAGGGTCTTCGCCATGGCATGATGTTCCGCGCCGTGCGTTAATAATGGTAACCCACGGCCCCTAACCCTGTGGGCATTATTCTTTCAGTAACGTAAATAAAATATATATGGTACATACAAGTTAGATCTAGCAACATTAAAGGTGACGAAAACGGGACTAAACTTACAGAACCTACAGGTGCATCTTAAAGACGAGAACTGTCGCAAGGTGCTGATCCACTGCAAGGAACCCAAGACGCTGAGCGAGATCAGGAAGACCAAGATAAGCGAGGGCAAGCTCTTCAATGTCCTCAAGGACCTGAAACTGTCAGAGGCCCTCCTCTTCGCGGAAGGAAAGTACTACACCTCGCCTGATGCGATACGGTTCCTGGAGTAAGCTCCGGGGCACCGTCCCAAATTTTATTTAATGCGCCTTACTCGGATTGCTGCCAATTTATCTATTGAAAACAATATGAGATAAGGGTTGGTTAGGTTTACCTTTTCCCAAGTTCCTCGATGGACAGCTTGGGCTTCTTGTTGTACTTGAAGCCGCCGGGGGGCGTCCAGCCACCAAACTTCTCCATGCCCTTGGCCAGGTAGTAACCCGAGGGGGTCTCGGGGCTGAACAGAGGGTGCGCGAACGCCGCCTCGTTGTCCGAGACGGGCGGGGTCACCAGCTCGTAGTCCTTGGAGCCTGAGCCCAGGTGGACGCACGTGTTGGGGGTGATCCACTGGCTCATGCCCACGATGGCCGTGAACTTCTCATCCCCCGGGTTCATCGCCTTCTTCGCCTCGGCCGCGGAGCCCGGGATACCCCTCGCTTGGACGGAGGCGTCCAAGGCGGCCACATCCGCGGCCACCATATCCCTCGACGCGAAGACCCCCAGGTTGGGTATCACGGGCCTGTCCGAGCCCGGGACGCAGTCGCAGGCCGGGGTGATGTCCAGAGCGTAGCTCAGGTAACCTATCCTCTCCTTGCCCATGTGTCGAACGTAGGCGGAGGCCGCGTCGCCCATAGCCACAAGGAACCATTTTCTCCAGTCGTCGTACTTCTCCCTGCCCCACAGGTCGCAGCGGAACAATGGGCGCTGGTGGCCGAAGCACCCGATGCACGCCTCCGGGTCGTACTCTGCGTGGTCCTTCTTGATCTTTAAGGCGCCCACAGGGCATATGTTGTTGCAGAGGACGTGATCCGGGCACTCCTCCCCAATGCAGTTGTCTCCCTGGAAGCTCCAACGGTTCCAACCCACCTCGGGGTGGGTGCATATGTGGACGTTGAACTTACCCCGCTTGCTGCTGCACCCTATGGCCACGTTCTTTATGCTGCCGCCGTAGACGCCGCTGCCGTGGCCCTTGAAGTGGCTGACCACGATCATGGCGTCCGCGTCCGCGATCCCCTTGGCCAGGTACGCCTCCTTGAGTAGCACCCCGTCAGGAATGTCCAGCCTCACGTCCTCGGTACCGTACATGCCGTCCGCTATGATGATGGGGCACCCCATGCTCTGGTCCGTGAACCCGTTGCGCGCCGCGTTCTCAAGGTACATGGTCGCCGTGCTCCTGGCCCCGTAGAAGTAGTAGGGCGCTGTTGTGGTGTCGGTGACGAAGGGGACGCCCCCATGCTCCTTCACCTTGTCCACGATGACCCGCACCAGCAGGGGTCGCAGGTACGCCGAGTTGTTCCACTCCCCCATGTGGCACTTCACCGCCACTGTGTCACCCCTGTCAAAGCAGTCGGCCAGGCCAGCGTGGTCGAATAGCTGCTGGGCCTTGGCCGGTATGCTCGACTGGAGACCGGTGTACCGGTCGTCCATGAAATAGACCTTGCTCCTCAAGGCTTCACCCTCCAGAATCCTCAGAGTAAGGTGGGTTCA
>DASWLJ010000384.1:0-2320 GCA_036396185.1 Bathyarchaeia archaeon
GGCGGTCATCAACGTGGAGAGCACAGAGCTGGACGCATTCACGGAGGGCGACCGGAGGCTCCTGGAGCTCCTTGCCCTACACGTCTCCTCGTCCCTCAGCCGCCTGACCAAGCTTGTGGACCTGGAGAGGCAGGTAGCGCTGAAGACGGGTGAGCTTCTGGACGCGGAGAGGCTGGCCGCCGTGGGCCGAGTGGCCTCCATGGTGGCCCACGACCTGAGGAGCCCCCTCCAGTCCATCAGGAACGCCTCGTACCTGGTGAAGCGTGACCCCTCCAAGGCCGCGGAGCTGTGCCCAGTCATCGACGAGGCCGTGGCCTACGCGTCCAAGATGGTGGGGGACCTGCGGGAGGCCACGGCGCCGGTCCAGCTGAAGAGGGCGCCCGTGAACCTCGTGGAGCTGGTGGCGGGGGCCGTGGACGCCGTCGATGTTCCCGAGGACGTGGATGTGGTGCGCGACCTGGGCGGCGGGTTCCTGGCGGCCAACGTGGACGCCGTGAGGCTGAGGAGGGCAGTGGAGAACCTGGTGAAGAACGCCGCGGAGGCCATGCCCGGGGGCGGGGTCCTCACGGTGAGGCTGACGCGGGTGGGCGACGAGGCCGTCATATCCGTGGGCGACACAGGCCAGGGGATATCTGAGGAGGCGAGGGCGGGCATCTTCAAGCCGTTCTTCAGCACCAAGCCCCGGGGCACGGGGCTGGGGCTCGCCATAGCCAAGCAGAGCGTGGAGGCCCACGGTGGAGCGATATCCTTCGAGTCGAGGCCGGGCGAGGGAACCGTGTTCACGGTCAGGGTCCCTCTGAGGGGCTAGCCGCTAGGGCTCCAGGTTTATGCCGCCTTCCCTCAGCCTCCTGAGCAGATAGCCGAGGCCGAAGGCCGCGTAGGCGTACAGGGCCGCGTAGAGAAGCGCGTCGAGGGGTGTCATGGGGATGCCGCGTGGCCCCCGTTTTAGTGTTTGATGGGTCGCCGATCTGTGTCACTGGTCCATGGATGGTGTTTTATCTGGTTCCGCCCCTTCTTCTCCCGGTGTCAAAGTTGAGTGAGAAAGGCGTTTTGAGCAGGTTCTGGCTGTACGAGTTGACGAGGCCGGACTTCGCGGACTGGCTCGAGAATGAGCCGTGTCCCGTCGCCGTGATAGGCATAGGCAGCATAGAGCAGCATGGGCCGCATCTGCCCCTGGGCATGGACTCGCTGGCCATCAGGGAGTACGTGCACGAGGTGGCGAGGCGGACGAACAGCGTGGCCGTGCACCCGTGCTGGCCGGGGTTCAGCCCCCACCACATGGGGTTCCCGGGCACCATCACGTTCAGCTGGGAGACCCTGACGGCTGTGCTCATGGACACGATAGGCTCGCTGGCGTGCCACGGCGTGAAGAGGTTCGTGATCATGAACGGGCACGGCGGCAACACCCAGATAATGAACCTGGTGGTGCAGCAGGCGAAGAGGGAGTTCGATGTCATGGTGTCGGCGCCCACGGGGCCCAGCGGCACTGAGCTGGCGAAGCAGCTGGCCGACAAGCAGAAGAGGCACTGGGACGTGCACAGCGGCCCATCGGAGACGGGGACGGCCCTGGCCCTGTTCCCTGAGCTCGTGGAGATGGGGCGGCTGGACGACTGGGAGGTTACCCTGAAGCTGGACCCCAAGCTGATGAAGTTCCTGGACCCCGACAGGAAGGACTACGAGCTGGTGAGCCAGGTGTACGCCGCATGCGGCCAGCCCGACACGGACGACTTCACCAGCAGCGGCGTCTACGGGAAGAACGACCCCAGGGACGCGGACGCGGAGGAGGCGAGGAGGCGGTTCGAGGAGCGCGTCGCCTTCGTCGCCGAGTTCATAAGGGTGTGGAAGACTATCCCGACGCCCAAGGCGTTCCAGGGGTAGCCCCCCCTTTTTGCTTGTGCATGCGCATCACATCTTTTATAGGTCTCTCACAATGGGGTAAAATGACAACTTCTGGTGAATCGTCATGGTTAAACCGATCTGGATCGCCAGGGACCAGTCAGCCTGCTCCGGGTGCAGACGCTGCGAACTCGCCTGCAGCATGCACCACGAGGGCTGGATGTGGCCCGAGGCTTCGAGAGTCCGCGTCTTCATGCCGTTCCCCGGCCTGGAGGTGGCGCACCTCTGCGCCCAGTGCCAGGACTACCCGTGCGTAGCCTCCTGCCCAGTGCAGGCGCTGAGCACTGACCCCAACACGGGGGCGGTGCTAGTCGACCGTGAGAAGTGCACAAGCTGCGGCGCATGCATCCGGGCCTGCCCCGGGACGGTGCCCTTCCTTCACCCCGGAGACAACAAGGCCACCATATGCGACCTCTGCGGCGGA
>DASWLJ010000385.1:0-2533 GCA_036396185.1 Bathyarchaeia archaeon
ATCCTCTGCAGGAACGAGAAGTCCGCCACAAACATGGCCGACGGGTACGCTAGGGTTACGGGGAGGCCCACGGTCTGCTACGGCCAGCACGGCGCGGCCGCCGCCATCCTGGCCTCGATGCTGTACGAGCCCATGTACGCGCACAGCCCCGTCGTGGCGTTGACGGGCTCCTACCCGACGGCGAAGAAGGACTCGTTCTCGTACCAGGAGTGCTACGAGATGAAGTACTTCGAGCCGACGTGCAAGTTCAGCGCGGACGTCACGGACGCGGGGAGGCTCGCGGAGTACATGCGGACGGCGTGCCAGGTGGCGGTGAGCGGGTGCCCGGGGCCGACCCACGTGAGCATGCACACGGACATGGCGGGCAGGGTCGAGGAGGTGCCCGAGATCTATGGGAACGATGTCTTCAGGCGGGTCCCGCCCTTCAGGCCCAGGGCCGAGCCGGAGAGAGTGGGGGACGCGGCCCGACTTCTGGTCGAGGCGGAGAGCCCCGTGATCGTGTGCGGTGGTGGTGTCCACCTGTCGGGGGCCTACGAGGAGCTGCTAGCCCTGGCGGAGGCGCTCATGATCCCGGTGGTCGCCAACCCGAGCGGAAAGGGATGCTTCCCGGAGGAGCACCCGCTCTGGATGGGGGTGATGGGCACATACGGCAGGCCGGTCTCCAACGACTTCGTGCGCGAGGCGGACCTGGTGTTCCTCCTGGGGACCAGGGCCGGAAGGATGCAGATGGAGGAGTTCACATCGCCCCCGCCCGGCTCAGCGAGGGTCATACACCTGGACATCGACCCCACTGCCATCGGCAGGACGTACAGGCCGGACGTGGCGCTGGTGGGAGACGCGAAGGCGACGCTGCAGGAGCTGCTGGCGGCTGTGAAGAGGCTCGCCCGCAAGCCCAGGAAGCCTGGGAAGATTGAGGAGCTGTCCCGGAGGGTTAAAGAGTACGAGGCATCGGTGACGCAGCTGGGCTCCGACCAGGTCCCCGTCAAGCCCCAGCGGCTGATGAGGGAGGTGTCCGGGTTCCTGCGCCCCGGGGATGTGGTGGTGAGCGACACGGGCAACATGCTGGGCTGGACCATCCGGTTCCTGAGGCTCAGGGAGACGGGCAGGGTCTTCCTGCCCGCGGGGGGCACCCTGGGCTCCAGCTTCGGCCTCGCCATAGGTGCCTCCTTCGCCGTGGGCAGGGACCGGAGGGTCATCCACTTGACGGGGGACGGCGGCATGGGCTACAACATAGCGGACCTGGAGACGGCGAGGAGGTACAACGACCAGCGGGCACCCATGGTGACGGTGGTGAACAACAACTCCATTTTGGGTAGCGAGGAGTTCCCGTTCGCGGAGCTGGACTACGCGAAGGTGGCGGAGGGGTTCGGCTGCTTCGGGGTGAGGGTTGAGAGGCCGGGCGAGGTGCGCGAGGCGCTGGAGAGAGCGCTGGGGTCGGGGCTGCCGGCCGTAGTGGACGTTGTGACGGACAAGGCAGAGCGGGTCCCGGCGCGGGTCCGCTACCTGTGACGGACTACCGCGCTGGATGCTAAGCCTCCCCGTGGCGTAGGCTCCTCACATCCGCATGGGCCACGGCGCTGTGGCGCGGTCAGCACCTTCCGGCTCTCTTGCACTCGTCGCAGCACCTGTATATGTCCAGGCGTTGACCCGTGGGCTCGAACCCGAGGCCCAGGGTGATCCTGGACCAGAGCTCCCTCACGCTCTCCGCCTCATAGTCCTGTATCTTTCCGCAGCCCCTGCAGATGATGTTGGCGTGCAGTGAGGTGTTGGGGTCGTACCTGGACACGTTGTCGCCCAGCTCCAGCTCCTGCAGCAGCCCCATGCCCGTGAAGAGGTGGAGCGTCTGGTAGACCGTGGCCAGGCTCATCGTCGGGTACCTCTTCCTCACCTCGTGGTACACCTGGTCGGTTGTGGGGTGGTCCCTTCTGGAGAGGATGTACTCGTAGATGGCTACGCGCTGGGGCGTGGCCTTCAGTCCCCTCTCGTGGAGCTTGGCGATGAGTTGCTGCGCGTCCATTTCCCTGAACCATACATCATATTACCTAAAAACGTTTTCTAAGGAATAATAAGACTTAAATTGTAATGATTATAGATTAGTCTTGTTGATGCCATCAAACATGAGGCTTAGGCATGAGTAAGAAATCTCAGAAAAAGTTGACCACGGTTGCAGGCGCGCCAGTGCCTGACAACCAGAACGCATTGACGGCCGGCCCCAGGGGACCCATGCTCCTGCAGGACGTCTGGTTCCTCGAGAAGCTGGCCCACTTCGACAGAGAAGTCATTCCCGAGAGGAGGATGCACGCCAAAGGCTCCGGCGCCTACGGCACATTCACAGTAACTCACGATATAACAAGATACACGAAAGCCAAGATCTTCTCTAAAATCGGCAAGAAAACCGATATGTTTGCCCGTTTTTCAACGGTTGCTGGCGAGCGCGGAGCCGCTGACGCTGAGCGCGACATCCGCGGCTTCGCCCTCAAGTTCTACACCGAGGAGGGCAACTGGGACCTGGTGGGAAACAACACCCCCGTGT
>DASWLJ010000386.1:0-2632 GCA_036396185.1 Bathyarchaeia archaeon
CCCGCCCGAGTGCCTCAGCTGGATGTATCCCTTGACCCTGTTCAGGTCGAAGCCCCCCATGGGCACCAGGTGCCTGACGGAAACCGCGTTGTAGGCGTCCACGGCGGCGTTGATCCGTGGCAGCGCCCCCTCCTTCAGCGCCCGCCTGGCTAGGGCCTCCGCTGAGGGCCGGTAGTCGCCCGCCTTGGTGCCGAAGCTCCTGTACATGTCCCTCCACGACCCTATGTGTGAGTGGCGTGACACGGGGCCGTCTCCCACATTGTCCCTGAGCGTATTCACGGCCTCCCTCTTCGCCTCCTCGATACGGGGGTCAACAGGCGGGTTCCTTATGCCCCTGCCTACGAGGACGCCGATATGGACGCCCGGGTACTTCTCGAATAAGCTGACCCTGAACCTCATGTCTTACACTCCGCGGGTTCGGTTGGTAAAGGTTGTCCTAAAGTATCCTGACCCGGACCGAGTTGAACGTGGGGCCTCCTCCGATCCTCTGAGGCGTCCCCGGAGCCAGCCCGTTCTGGGAGTTACCCTCACTGTCCACAAGCTCACGGGCCGACCACATGACGCTCCGCTGTACCCTGTCGGTGACCCTGAAGGTGACGTTCAGACGGCCGAGCTCGTTGACCAGCGTGCCCTCGTCGCCGTCCCCGATGCTGTGCCTCTCGGCGTCCAGGGGGTTCACCCAGACTTCGCAGGGTATCTCACCGTAAACATCCCTGAACTGGGTGTGCAGGTACTTGGGCACCGAGCTGCTGAGCAGGGTGAACTCGTCCACGCCCAAGCTCAGCTCCACCTGCCTAGGCAGGGGGGTGACCCCCTCAGGCACACTGGTCGCCGCGAACTCGATCCTGCCCGTGGGCGTCTGGTACTCGTCCCTGGGCCTGGACCTGAGCCGCAGCTGAGCGCCGCCCATAAACTCCTCAACCGAGCCATCCGCGAAGGCGTCCTTAAGCGCCTCCCTGACAGCCACCCAGGGGTCCTCGTAGACCCATGGCTCGGCTACACCCACAAGCCGCGCCAGCACCCTCATGACATGCACCTCGTCCCGGCTCTCACCCTCAGGCTCCACGGCCTTGACGGCCCTCCTCGCGTAGGGGTGGCTGTCGCAGAGCACGACATCGTCCTTCTCGAGGTACGTCGGCGCGGGCAGCACCACGTCCGCCAGGTCGCAGGTCTCGGTTATGTGGGTGTCGTGCACGGCCAGGAACACTTCCTCCCTCCTCAATCCCTCTATGACTCTGTTGCTGTCTGGGAGCGTGAGCGCGGGGTTTGCCCCATAGACGTAGACGAACCTGAACTCGCCGTCGGCTAGCCTCCTACCCAGGCTTATCTGGCTGACCACCCGTGGCCTCTTCTCCGCGAAGGCTTCGCCCGAGACGCCGCCGACGAACCTGCCCCTGCTGTTGGTGTAGTAGAAGCCCCTGTGCTGCCCTAGGAGGGCGGGGAGCAGGGACACGGCCCTGACGGCCTCCGCGCCCGCCGCGCTCTTCTGGAGCCCAAGCCCCATCATGAAGGCGGGGGGGCCGTGCCCGGCTAAGAGATCGCCCAGTTCTTTGACCCCCTCCCATGATACGCCGGTGACCCGCTCGACCCGCTCAGGCGTCCACTTCGACGCCTCGTCCCGGTAGGTTTCGTAGCCGTGGGTGCTCGAGGCTATGAACCCGGCGTCGGCGTAGCCTCCCGTGATCAGGTGGTTCGCCAACCCGTAGCCGAGGGCTACGTCCGTGCCTGGCCTAGGGTAGAGCCAGAGGTCCGCCATCTCGGTGCTCTCGCTCTGTCGGGGGTCAACGACGACGACGGCTGCGTCGTTCTCTTTCCGGGCTCTCACGGCCATGTTCCACATGTGGGGTGAACTGTGCCTAGCGTTGAACCCCCAGAATACGATGGTTCCCCGGGCCAGCAGCTCCTCGGGCTCGACCCCGTAGCTGAGGCCGTAGTGGAGCCCCAGGGCCGCGTGGCCCGAGGCGCTGCAAACGGTGTAGTCTGTCCTCGTCGCCCCCAGGGCGTTCCACAGGCGTTTACTGAAGCCCGACGTGATGAGGCCCGTGTTGCCTGAATAGTCCAGAAGCAGCACAGCCTCCGGCCCATGGCCCCTGATCGTGTCCTTCAGCCTGGACGCAGTCAGGCCCAGCGCCTCATCCCATGAGGCCAGCCTGAACGATGGGGCTGCTTTAGCCTGCCTGATATACGGGTGCAGCACCCGCCTCATGCTGTAGACTCTCTGAGGGTCGCCCAGCGCCCTGGGGCAAGTGATGCCCGCGGTAACGGGGTTCTCTTTACTCGCCCTGACCCTGGTTATTGTCCCGTCTCTGACCTCCACGTCCAGGAAGCAGGCGTCGGGGCAGTCCCGGGCGCACATGGTCCTGATGATCCTCAAGCGGGCTCACAGTATCTTCCACGCATGCCCGTATTAATTCTAGAGGCTGGATCAACCCTGCCTCAGAGGCTCCTGAGCCGAGAAAGATTAGGAGCCCCGCAGAAGCCAAACGCGAAACACCACAAAGAGCACCTCACGGACACCCGCCACCGGTAGTCGCCGCCTAAAAACTCGGAAAAAGCCACCGAACCGGAAAACAAGCCCAAAAACGGATAATCGTGGCGGCGGCGACTACACCCCCCTCCCCCCCGCGCACAC
>DASWLJ010000387.1:0-2984 GCA_036396185.1 Bathyarchaeia archaeon
TTCCAGCTCGATGAGGCCGCCCGCGGAGCCCTACCCCTCATCGACAAGTTTTTAGCGCGTGCTTCCAGACGACTCATGGGATGAGCAAGAGCAGTCGCCCGGACTGCATAGGCATGTACGGGTTCGAGGAGGGCTGCGCCGAGTGCGACTGGCAGCCTGAGTGCAGGAAGATGGACGAGAACATCGAGTCCGCGGCCACCCGCAGCGGCACCCACGTCCGCCTCACGGGCAAGTACAAGGAGAAGAAGTACAAGCCCAAGACGAGCCGCTAGAGCCCCTGCTGCACCCGGGACTCGTTGCCGCTCTTACTCACCGTTATCAGGTTCACGCCCTGCTCCTCGCCGTACCCGTGGTGGGTGACGAGCAGCACCTGCCCGATCTCCTCGCTGGTCCTGGATATGTAGTCGAGGAGCTGGGGCACGTTCTCGCTGTCCACGGCGTCCGTGGGCTCGTCCAGTATGAGCATGTGGGGGAACTCCATGACGCGGAGCAGCGCCAGGCGCTCTGCCAGGGCCAGGAGGCTCTCGTGGCCTCCGCCGGCCCTCCACGCCGGGAGCGGCCTGGGGCTTCCTATGGGCTGCACCTCCAGGGTGTACTTCTCTCGGTCGATGTGGCAGCCGCTATATAGCTGCTGGTCTGTGAGGCGCTGGAAGTACTCGTATGTGCGGTACTCCAGGAGCCTGAGGGTGTTCTCCCTGAGCTCCGTCTCGTAGGAGGTGTACCTGTCCAGGATGCGCTCCAGGGCCCCGATCTTGGACTCGTACTCGGATATGCCGTCCAGTGCCGCGTTGGATTCCCCGAGGACCGCGCCGCTCTGCTCTATACGGGTCTCAACGCTCTCGATGCTGCGGGTGATCTCGGCGACGGTTGCCTCCCTGCCCCTGATCTCGGCTAGGAGCCTCGTGTTCTGTTCGCCCACCTCCTTGGCCTCTGCCTCCAGCCGCTTCTCCGCGTCGTCGGTGGAGGTGTAGCTGCGGCCCGTGTGCTCCTCGGCGTCCTGTAGTAGGTTCTCGGACTCGGCTTCAACCCTCTGATTGAGCTGGGTGCCTTGGTTGGTCAGCTGCTGAATGTTTCTCTTCAGCTCCTCGACGTGTCTGAGCCGCTCCCTGAGCTTGTCCAACCGGGACCTCACCTCGTCGCCTTTTCTGCGTGAGGCCTTCACCTGGTCCTTGATGGTTGCTATCTCCTGCTCCACGGCCCTCAGGCGTAGCTGCTTCTCCTCGCGCTCCCGCCTCCACTCCTCGATGTCCTTCTCGATGAGGGCGTAGTCGATCTGCTGCCCGCATTTGGGACACACGGCGAGGCCCTGATCCCTGAGGCCCGCGTGCTCCTCGACCTGGTGCGCGAGGCCGCTGACGGCGGTCCCCAGCTCTATCCGCTCGGGGTCCAGGGTCTCGTCCACGAGCCTCTGAAGCCGCTGCTCCGTGTTCTTGGCTGACTGGAGCTGGACCTCAAGCTCCTCAGCGAGCTTGCCAGGGTCCTCCTCCAGCTCCTCGACGATCTGTCTCAGGTTCTCCTCAGTGTTCTCCCTGCTGGCGTTCAGCTGCTCCAGCCTCTGGGATGTGCGCCTCAGCTCCTTGATCCTGGCCATGAGGGCGTCTAACGTCGTCAGTTTCTCCGCCCGCTGCCTCTGCTCGGCCTTCAGGTCGTCGAGGCCGCTGGCCTGCTCTTCTCTCCGGGCCTCCAGGCCCTGTATCTGGTCCTTGGCGTCCCTGATGGTCTGCTCCGCGTTCCTGATGCGCTCCTCGATGGCCGGCCTCTGGTCCACCCTGCCCTTCGCCTGAAGGACCTTCTTGGTCTCACGTAGCTGCTCCCTGACCTCGGCCGGCGTGGTCAGGCCCAGCATGGCGTCCATCCGCTTCTCGTCGCGTGGGCGCACGATCTCTATGAACTCCTTCTGTTTGGCGTAGACCACGTTGAGGAACGTCGTGCGGCCTACGCCCAGCAGCTCCTTGAGTCGTGCCTGTATGTCCGTGGCCCTGGTTACGGGGGCCTCGTCCTCCACCTGGAGGGTGTTGGACTTGGAGCGGTAGCTTCGCTCCCCGGTCCTGTTGTTGAGTGTAACCTCCCCCTCCCTGATTACGGTGGCCCGCTGGCCCGTGAGGGGGCTCCTGAACGCGACCCTGACGTAGAGGCTGTCCAGGCCCAGGCTCACCAGCTCCCGCTTGTCCACTCCAGGGACCTCGCCGAAGAGGCCGAATATCACCGCCTCCAGTATGGTTGTCTTGCCCGCGGCGTTGCGTCCGCTGATCTTGTTGACGCCCCTTGTGAACGTGATGGTCTGGCGGTCGCGGTAGCTCTTGAAGCCGCGTAGGCTCAGCTCCTCGATCAAGGCTCGGCACCCCTGAAGCGGCGGGCCTCGAATCGTTCAACCCAGTCGGCGACGAAGGGTGTGCGGCCCGTGGGGGTGAGGAGCCCCGTCTGCTCGCTGGCCTCGTTGTCCAGGGCGTCCTTGACGCGCCTGTGCATGTCCCTGATGTCGGCGCTGAACTCGCCGAAGTCACTGAAGTACTCTGCCACGTCGCCGCTGGTCCTCTCCGGCCTGGCGGCCATGGGGGGCATGTCGAGCCTCATGGTCTCCACGTCCACCCACAGGAGCGCGGGCTCCCGCTCCATGACGGCCTCGGCCTCCCTGGTGGTGACGTCGCTGGGGAACCCCTCGCTCAGCTTGCCCTCCACGACGACCCTGATGTAGCCCTTCTTCTCAGACTCGTTGAGCTCCTGGGCGAAGCCCTCGACGACTTCCCTTATCCTGTCCATGAACCACTTTGGGGGCCGCCTCCTGTCCGCCTCCACCTTCACCTGCCTCATGACGTGCATAGGCTCAAGGGGCACCCACTCGAAATGGGGTTCGCCGCCGCCGGTCTCTACGAAGTAGAAGCCTTTATCGGGGCTCTCCGCGAAGTCGTACATCTCAAGGCTGCCCGGGGTGAGCTCCCAGCCGCCGCTGGGCAGCCGTTTAGGCGGGCAGCGCCTGTGGTAGT
>DASWLJ010000388.1:0-1561 GCA_036396185.1 Bathyarchaeia archaeon
CCACGGGCACCAGGGGTAGGAGAAGCACGGCGGTCAGCAGGGCGACGGCCCCACGCCGCATCAGAGTCATGGTTTTACTCAACGATGATACGCTCCCTTTTGTCTTCCAGGACGTTGTCCAGCCTGTCCTCCGTGAGTAGCACCTTCAGGGCGTCGCCGAAGGTGACCTCCCTGGTGCCTCCTCGGCCATCGGGCAGGTAGCGGACGATGTTGGCCATGAACGTCTCCTCGAAGGTGGTGAGGCCGTACAGGATGCTCTCCAGCTTGACCTTGAAGTGCCACCAGAAGAGCCGCCAGGTGACGTCGCGGTTCAGCACCGGCTTCCCGCGCCGCTTGTACCTGTCCACGGGCTCCACGTAGATGAGCGTCGGCTCGAACCTGAGGTTGACGATGCGCCTCTCTGTGTCGCTGACGGGGATCTCCAGCTCCAAGTACAGCTTCTCGACGTCGCCCTCGCTGTACCATCCCTTCTTCTTCAGGAAGCCCTTCGCCTGCAGCTCTAGGAGCTTTCCCTCGATCTCGCCGCGGGTCTTGGTCCAGTTGACATCTGTGCCCCCGTAGGGCATGGCCTTCAGCGTCTTGCTATCGACGACCAGCGTGGTCATGTCCGGGCCTCCAGCTGCTCCTTGATGAAGCTAACCACGTCCCCAAGGCAGCTGTTCGCCCAGACTGTTCCGGGCTCAGGCTCAAGGCAATACTGGTACCATGGTGCGTACCACGAGACTATCCCGATCAGGAGCCCATCGGCTTTGGCGTAGATGCCCCACATCTTGGTCTTGCGGGGCTTCTCCGGCGTGATCTCCTTGAACTCGATGTGCTTGCTCAACTGGTAGACACCTCCACGCTGAACCACCAGCTCTCGCCCAGGATACGCGTGGTCTTGCCCCACGGCCTCACCACGCGCATGATCCCGTAGAACGAGTCGGGGTCCTTCCACAGTTCGAGCCTGTACCCGCCGTTGAGGGGGCGAATCAAGTTGAACGTGAAGGGCGGGTTCTCCAGCCCCTCTTTGAAGGCGTCGTGGACGTCCACCTCTGTGAGAACTAGGTCGACGCCCTTGATCCGGTCGCGGTCCTTGTTGACGGCGTCAACTATGTTGAGGACAACGCGGGAGACGGGCCGCACGTGGTCCACTCCCTGCATCCACTCCCAGAACAGTATCGCGGGCATCACCGGGCCACCTCCATGTGGGCTTCCAGTGGCCTCTCGCCCTTCACGCTGCAGCCCTCGAGGCTGCCATCCCTGCAGGCGCAGTCAGCTGGGCCGTGACAGGCGTAGTGGGTGACTGCGTGGCTACCATTATAGCGGGGGGACCTGGGCGAATGTGTCAGCTGGTAGTAGGAGCAACGAGTCACGGGTCCACCTCCTCCAGCTTCGCCCTGATCTCATCCCTGCCCCGGCCGGGCAGAAGGAACTGAAGCGTCGCCACGTCCAGGTGGCTATTCAGCTGAAGCACGTTCACCTCTGACTTACTCCACCCGGCCGGCTGGGCTCTCTTCTCCACCGGGCAAGGCTGAGGGGCCCTGCACACCTTCTCGCCTCCTCTCAGCCGCCTGTGCTC